>JAQTXO010000071.1 GCA_028688765.1 Acidiphilium sp.
CGAAACGTCTCACGGGTGAAAATATTCGACAGATGAACCTCGATCACCGGCAGATCGACCGCGTGGATCGCATCCATCAGCGCGACCGAGGTATGGGAATAACCCGCCGGGTTGATCACGATACCGGCGGCCCGGCCGCGGCATTCCTGCACCCAGGTGATCAGCTCGCCCTCGCCGTTGGTCTGGCGGAAATCGATCGCGAGGCCAAGCTGCTCGCCCGCCTCGGCGCAGACCGCTTCGAGATCGTCGAGCGTCTGGATGCCATAGATTTCCGGCTCGCGCAGACCGAGGAGATTGAGGTTGGGACCGTTGAGCACGGCGATCAGGGGTTCAGCCATGCGCCGCGCCTAGCACAGGCGTGTGAGGCGGCCAACTGCCCGCGTCAGGCCAGAACGGTCTTGCCGGTGGAGGCGTCCTGGATATAGGCGGGGATCGCGGTGCCGGAGAGCGTGCCGCGAAGCCGCGCGATCAGGGCGCGGCCCTCGGCGACCGGCACGTGGAACCGTGCGGTGCCGGGGGCGGGATCGAGCTGGTGGAGGTAATAGGGTTTCACCCGGTGCGCGATCATGGTTTCGAACAGGTCGCGCAGCGCGGGCTCGGAATCGTTGACCCCGCGCAGCAGGACCGACTGGCCCAGCAGGGGGACGCCGCCGTAGCGCAAACGGGCCAGCGCGGCAGCGGCGGCCTTGGTGAATTCACGCGCGTGGTTGCTGTGCAGAACGAGAAACAGCGGGGTTTCAGTATCGAGCGCGGCCACCAACTCGCCCGTGATACGTTCGGGTGCTGCGACCGGGACACGGGTGTGGATGCGCAGGCGGCGAACATGCCGGATCGCCCCGAGCCGGGTAAGGATGTCGTCGATGCGGCGGGCGGACAGGATCAACGGATCGCCACCGGTGAGGATGACTTCGGCGATGGCCGGGTGGCCGGCGATCCAGCCGATCGCGGCATCGAGCTCGGCTTCGGAGAGCACGCCGCCATCCGGGCCGACATGTTCGCGCCGGAAGCAGAAGCGGCAATAGACCGGGCAGGCGAGGGTGGGTTTCAGCAGGGCACGGTCGGGGTAGCGATGGACGATGCCGTTCAACGGCGAGAGCGCGTCATCGCCGATCGGGTCGTTCATTTCATGGGGGGCCAGGGTCAGTTCGGCGGGGTCGGGGATGAACTGACGGCCGATCGGATCGTCGGGCAGGTCGATCAGATCCGCGATGCCGGGTGGAATCGCGGTCGCGTAGCGGGCGGCAACCGCCGTCAGCGCCGCATGGGCTTCGGGCGGGGCGAGACCGGCGGTAATCAGGTCGTCGGGGGTGCGGAGCGTGCGCAAACTCATCGGGAGGTGCTATCGCCGGGGGCATGAGCGCACAAGAGAGCATGACGCCCGGCTGGGTTCCCGAACGGCTGGCGGCCCGGCTGCCGTATCTGCGGCGGCGGGGGTTACTGACGCAGGCGGTGCGGATGTTTTTCACCGCGCGGGGCTATACCGAAGTCGAGACGCCCAGTGCGGTGCCGTCGCCGGGCGAAGAAGTACATCTGGCGGCGATGGCTACGGCGCGGCGGGACACCGATGGCGCGGTGACGCCGCTATGGCTGCAGACCAGCCCGGAATTCGCGATGAAAAAACTGCTTGCGGGCGGAGCGGGGCCGATATTTCAGCTCGCGCGGGCCTGGCGGGACGGGGAGGGGTCGGCGACCCATGCGGCGGAGCTGACCATGCTCGAATGGTATCGGCCGGGGGCGACGATGGATGGCCTGATCGCCGAAACGATGACGCTGCTGCGCGCGGTACTGCCGCCGGCCGTGACCTGCCGGGGCGTGACAACGGCGCTCGACCGGTTCGAGGTGATCAGCATCGGCGAGGCGTTCGATCGCTATATCGGGGTGGATGTTCTGGCGAGCGTGGGGGATGCGGACCGGCTGGCGGCGGCGAGCGGGGTGGCGCTGCGTCCGGACGAAAGCTGGGAGGATCTGTTCTTTCGACTCATGCTCGGACGCATCGAGCCGCAACTCGGGCGGGACTACCCGAGCTTCATCACCGGTTGGCCGGTGCCGCTCGCAGCGCTGGCGCGGCGCGATCCCGCGGATGGCCGGGTGGCGGAACGGTTCGAGCTCTATGTGTGCGGGATGGAATTGGCCAATGCCTTCGTGGAATTGACCGACCCGGTCGAGCAACGCGCCCGGTTCGTCGCGGATCGGGCGCGGCGGCACGCGATGAACGGCAAACCCGACTGGCCATTGGACGAGGAGTTGCTGGCGGCCGTGGGGATGATGCCCGATTGCGCCGGGATCGCTCTCGGGTTCGACCGTCTCGCGATGATCGCCAGCGGGGCACCCCGGATCACGGATGTGTTATGGATGTGAAACACTTCCGAAACGGTGGGGTTACGCCAATTCGCTACCATATATCGAGCAACATGTTTCCACGGAGTGCGCGATGCGTAAAATTCTTCTGGCTGCCCCCCTGGCCGCAATCGCTTTGGCGGGCTGTGCGGTTGGCCCCAGTCTGGCTGAACAGATGTCCGGTTACGTCGGACGACCCGAATCGGTCCTGGTCGCACAACTCGGCGTGCCTGACCGGCGGATTCACGTCGGCGGCATGACGTATTTCGCCTATGTCCACAAATCGGTGGATTATCAGTCGGGGTCATATGGGTTCGGCGGCTTCGGCGGATTTTACGGGCCATTCTATGGCCCGTTCTACGGTGCCGGATTTCCGGCGCAGGTGACGACCGACGAATGCACAACGACATTCGCGCTGAAGGACAGGATCGTGCAGTCGTTCACGCTGCGCGGGAACGACTGCTGAACCGCGTCAGTCGGCGGCCTTGGCGCCGGGGATACTGTCGAGCGCGGCCATGACCGATTTATCGATCTGCAGCCCGATGGCGTGGGCGGATGTGCCCTCGATCATCGGACCACGCTCGGGATAGGCGATCTCGGTTTTGCCTTTGAGGCTGTAGACGGTCACACTCAACGGGCAGACGGAGGCGGCCTTGCTGTCGGCGTCGAGCAGTTTGTTGAAATAAACCGGGCTGCAGAAAATGACGGCGGTGACGTTGCTGAAGCCGGGCGTGTTGAAGTTCTTGATATGGAGCGCACCGACCTTCGCCTTCACCCGTTTGAGGATATCCACCTTGGTGAAGACTTTGAAGTGATTTTGACCAAGGGCCTTTTTCAGTTCGGGCATGACCTTGGCGGCAGGGGTCGGGATTGCGACTTCGTAGATCGTGACGGCCGACGCGACGCCGATTGTGAGACCGGATACGGCGATACCTGCAACCGCCCATCGATTGAATTTGTTCACGTAACATCTCCTCCTGTTCGTCATCCGACCCGATGCCGGATGATCGACGGCCGTGAATTGGGCAGGAAGATGCATTCGGAAAAGGGAATTTGTGACGGATCTGGACGCAACGTCAACACGAAATCGTGCGATCGGAACTCGCGGTAGTGGTGTTGGCAAGGTCAGGCAAGGCCGATGGCGGAACGGATCGGCTCCAGACCATCGGACCGCGCCCGATTCAGATGACGCCGAGGAGCCACAGAATCAACAGAACAATAATAACGGTGCCAAGACCGCCACCCCAATAAAACATCGTCTTCTCCCTTGTCATCGTGATCGTGTAAACGCGCTTCGATATGTAAAATTCCGCGTCGCGCATTCCAGCGATTTTTCATTGCAATACTGTCATCATGCAAAACCATGCGCTACGGCGCCTGGCGACATGAAAGCCGCTTGCGTCGCTTCATGCGGCCAGGCGTTCGATTTGCGCGCCGCACGCCGCGAGCTTGTGTTCGACGGCTTCGTACCCCCGGTCGAGGTGATAGACGCGGTTGATGATGGTTTCGCCCCGGGCGGCAAGTCCGGCGAGGACGAGCGAGAAGGAGGCGCGAAGGTCGGTCGCCATGACCGGAGCACCAGCGAGGGTGGGAACCCCGCGGACAATGGCGGATGAGCCATGAACGTTGATGCGCGCGCCCATGCGGTTGAGTTCGGGGACGTGCATGAAGCGGTTTTCGAAAATCGATTCGGTAATCATGGATGCCCCCTCGGCGACGGCCATGAGGGTCATGAACTGGGCCTGCATGTCGGTCGCGAAGCCGGGGAACGGTTCGGTCATGGCATCGGTGCCATGCAGGCCGTTGCGGCGCGAGACGTGCAACCCGCCGGGTGTTTCCGTAACGTCGACACCAGCCTGGGCCATGGTCGCAAGAACGGCGCCGAGATCGTTCGGGCGCGCGCCGCGCAGGGTGACGGCACCGCCGGTGATAGCGGCGGCGCAGGCGTAGGTTCCCGCTTCGATCCGGTCCGGGATGATGCTGTGAGTGGCACCATGCAGCGATTTGACGCCGACGATGGTCAGCCGGTCGGTGCCGAGGCCGGTGATATCGGCGCCCATGGCGATGAGGCAGGTGGCGAGGTCGGTGATTTCGGGTTCGCGGGCGGCGTTGATCAGAATGGTTTCGCCTTCGGCGAGGCAGGCGGCGAGCATGAGGTTTTCAGTCGCGCCCACCGAAACGAAGGGGAAGGTGAAGGTGGCGCCGTGGAGCCCGTGGGGAGCGGTGGCGTCGATATACCCCGCGTCGAGGCGGATTTCGGCCCCCATGGCTTCGAGCCCCTTGAGATGGAGATCGACCGGGCGGGTGCCGATGGCACAGCCGCCGGGCAGGGAGACGCGGGCTTCCCGGGTGCGGGTGAGCAACGGGCCGAGCACGAGAATCGAGGCGCGCATTTTGCGGACGATATCATACGGCGCTTCGGTATTGGTGATGGCACCGCCGAGCGAAAGGGTCCGCGCGGAGGGGCGTTCGACCGCGATGCCGTGCTGGGCGAGGAGCTGGCTCATGGTGGTAACGTCCGCGAGGTCGGGGACGTTGGCGAGGATGAGGCGGTCATCGGTCAGGAGACCGGCGGCCATCAGGATGAGGGCAGCGTTTTTCGCGCCGGAAATGTCGATGGTGCCTTCAAGGGGGCGACCGCCGACGATGCGGATTCTATCCATGAAACCTCACAGTTTTGGCAGGGACACGCCGGTCTGGCGCATGTATTTACCGGATTTGTCGGCGTAGCTGACGTCGCACGGGCCGGCGCCCTGCAGGAACAGAAACTGGCAGATGCCCTCATTGGCATAGATTTTGGCGGGCAACGGCGTGGTGTTGGAAATCTCGATCGTGACCTGGCCTTCCCATTCGGGTTCGAGCGGGGTGACGTTCACGATGATGCCGCAGCGGGCATAGGTGGATTTGCCGAGGCAGATCACCAGAATGTCGCGCGGGATTCGGAAATATTCGACCGTATGGGCCAGTGCGAAGGAATTGGGCGGAATGATGCAGACCGGCCCCTTGCGATCGACGAAACTGCTGGGCGAAAAATTCTTGGGATCGACCACGGCGGAATCGACATTGGTGAAAATCTTGAAATCATCGGCAACGCGGGCATCGTAGCCATACGATGACAGGCCATAGGAAATAACGCCGTCGCGCTTCTGCGTTTCGACGAAAGGAGTGATCATCGCGTTGGCCTGGGCCTGATCGCGAATCCAGCGATCGGGCATTACCGGCATGGGTTGAGGCCGCGATTATGGTGGAAAGAAAGGTCAAGGAAGGATTTCTTTTTTTGTAAAAAAAGAAACAAAAAAACTTTTGTTAATCTGGGTCGGTGACGGTGAAAACACTCGAAGCCTAGGTCAAAAAAAGTTTTTTGCTTCTTTTTTTCAAAAAAGAAGTTCTTGTCTCCACTGTCCTGCTTCTCAGCGCCGCTGTCCGCCATCTGGCCCCGTTCGCGCGACTGCGCCTTCCGCCGCGCAAGATTGGCGCGCAGGGCTTCGGCTTCACGGCGTTTACGGGCGGCGGCGGCGCGTTCCGCGTGGGTTTGGGGTGGGGCGGCTTCGGCCATGGCGGGACAAAGCATCCGGCGGTTCGCCCCGTCAAGCCCGGCGTGGGAGGGTCTTGCGTCGGACCCCGCCGCAAGCGATACAGCGTTAACCAATGGTGCCGCCAAGCGGCATGGGATCAACGAATAGCGCCGCGAAGCGGCCTGCGGAGGGAACATGAGCCGGCAAGTTGTTCATCTCGACGTCGATCAGGGTGCGGCGATCATTGCGATCGACAATCCGCCGGTCAACGCGCTGGGTCATGCGGTACGGGACGGGCTGGTCGAAGCGTTGACGCGGGCCGAGGCCGATCCGGCGGTGAAGGTGATCGTGCTGGCGTGCCGGGGCCGCACGTTCTCCGCAGGGGCGGACATTACGGAGTTTGGCGCGCCGCCGCGTGATCCTGGTTTGCATGAGGTGATCGAGCGGTTCGACGAGTGTTCGAAGCCGACGATTGCGGCCCTGTTCGGCACGACGCTCGGGGGCGGGCTGGAGTTGGCGATGGGGTGCCACTATCGGGTGGCGACCGAGGCAGCGCGGATGGGACTGCCGGAGGTCAAGCTCGGGTTGCTGCCGGGCGCAGGCGGCACGCAGCGGCTGCCCCGGCTGATCGGGCCGGAGAAGGCGGTGACCGCGATCGTTTCGGGCAAAATGATCGGGGCCAAGGCGGCGTTGGCGGATGGGCTGATCGACGCGGTCGTGGCCGAACCGGTCCAAGGGGCGGTGGATTTCGCGCATACGATCGGCACCACGTCACCGGTGCGGGTGCGGGATCGCGATGAGAAGCTGGCGGCGGCGAAGGCGGACCCGGTAGCATTCGAGCGGGCAGCGGCGGACGCGGTCAAACGGTTGCGCGGGATCGAGGCACCGGCGGCGTGTGTCGAGTCGGTGCGCAATGCGTTCACCATGGATTTCGAGGCGGGGCTGGCAGCGGAGCGCGCGATGTTCATGCGGCTGGTGAGCGGTGATCAGTCGCGTGCGCAGCGGCATGTGTTTTTCGCCGAGCGCGAGGCGCAGAAAATTCCGGGTATGGCGCCGGGGCTGAAACCGGCGGCAATCGGGCAGGCGGCGGTGATCGGCGCGGGCACCATGGGTGGCGGGATCGCGATGAATTTCGCCAATGCCGGCGTGCCGGTGACGTTGGTGGAAACCGGCGAGGCGGCGTTGCAGCGAGGGTTGGACCGGGTGCGCGAGACGTATGATATTTCGGTCAGGCGCGGGGCATTGCCTGCGGGGGCAACCGAGGCGCGAATGGCGCTGGTGAGCGGGACGACGGATTGGGCGCGGCTGGCCGAGGCGGATATGGTGATCGAGGCCGCTTTCGAGGAAATGGACCTCAAGAAGGAGATTTTCGCCCGGCTCGACGGGGTGGCGAAATCCGGCGCGGTGCTGGCGACCAATACCTCGACGCTGGATATCGACGCGATCGCGGCGGCGACGGCCCGACCGGCCGATGTGCTGGGGATGCATTTTTTCTCGCCCGCCAATGTGATGAAACTGCTGGAGATCGTGCGCGGCAGGGACACCTCGCATCAGGCAATCGCGACCGCGATTGCGGTGGGCAAGGCGATGGGCAAGGTACCGGTCGTGGTTGGCAATTGCGACGGGTTCGTCGGCAACAGGATGCTGGCGCGTCGGACCACCGAATGCGAGCGGTTGCTGCTGGAGGGTGCGCTGCCGCAGCAGGTCGATGCCGTGGTGCTGAAATTCGGGTTTCCGATGGGGCCGTTCGCGATGGGCGATCTGGCCGGGCTGGACGTGGGGTGGCGGATTCGCAAACATCGTGGCGTGACCGCGCCGATTTCCGATGTGCTGTGCGAGCAGGGCCGGTTCGGGCAGAAGACCGGGCGGGGCTATTACCTATATGAAAGCGGTAGCCGGACGCCGACACCGGACCCCGAGGTCGAGGCGTTGATCATCGAGACTTCAGCGCGGCTCGGCGTGAAGCGGCGGCCGATCGGGGATCAGGAGATCCTGGAGCGGATGACCTATCCAATGATCAACGAGGCGGCGCGGATTCTCGAAGAGGGCATCGCGATCCGGCCATCGGATATCGATGTGGTATGGGTGTACGGGTATGGCTGGCCGGTGTGGCGGGGCGGGCCGTGTTTTCATGCCGATCTGGTCGGGCTGCCTGAGATCGTGGCGCGGCTTGAGCATTATGCCGGGGCGAGCGGCGATGAGGGGTTGCGGCCGGCGGCGCTGCTGCGGCAATTGGCGGAGCAGGGCAGGGGATTTGCCGATATCGGCAAGGATGCAAAGGCCGCTGCGGCGTGAGCGGGCGGCCGTTTCCCTGGGAGCGGAATTATCCAGCGGGATTGTCGTGGGATATCGAGATCCCGCATGAGACGATCCCGGCGATGCTCGCGAACACCATTGCGCGGTTCGGCACGGAACCGGCACTCGAATATCGCGGGCATGAGATCAGTTTCGCCGAACTCGGTGTTGCGGTCGATGAGGTTGCCAAAGGGCTGGTTGCGCTCGGATTGCGGCCGGGCGAGCGGGTCGCGTTGTATCTGCCCAATTCGCCGGGGCATCCGTTCAGTTTTTTCGGCACGCTGGCGGCGGGGCTGGTGGTGGCGCATCTCTCGCCGCTCGATGCCGAGCGGGAGTTGATCCACAAACTGCACGATTCCGGCGCGCGGGTGCTGGTGTGCACCAATCTGGGCACGATGCTGGCGATGGCGATGAGGTTGCTGGAGGCCGGGCATGTCGATCGGTTGATCGTGGGGGATGATGCGCAGTTCGGGGCGATTCCCGGAATGGCGCATCCGCCGATTCCGCAGGACGATCCAAGGATCATCACGATACCTGCGTTGCGGGCACTGGGGCGCGGGACCGATGCGGTGTTGCCCACGATCGATCCGGATGGGCTGGCGCTGCTGCAATATACCGGCGGGACTACCGGGTTGCCCAAGGGAGCGATGCACACCCATGCGACGCTGCGGGCCTCGGTTGCGATTTATGCGGCCTTTTTCGATGGACAGGGGCGGTTTCCGCCGGGGACGCGGTTTCGGGCGATCTGCGTGCTCCCGTTGTTTCACATCTATGCGCTGGTGGTGTTGCTGTTGTTGCAGCTCTCGCGCGGCAGCCTGCTGATGTTGCGCCTGAAGTTCGACGCCGCGACGGTGTTGCACGACATCGAGGTGAACAAGGCGAGTTATTTCCCCGGCGTGCCGACCATGTGGATCGCGCTGGCGAATATTCCCGATCTGGACCGGCGGGATCTATCCTCGCTCAGGCTGGTGGGATCGGGTGGGGCACCGCTGCCGATCGAGGTCGGGCAGCGGTTCGAACGGTTGACCGGGATGCGGCTCGGCGGCGGCTGGGGGATGAGCGAAACGGCTTCGGCCGGCACCGGCAACCTGCTCGACGGTATGTTCAAGCATGGCTCGGCGGGAATGCCGTTGCCGGGAGTGAAGCTCGATGTCGTGGCGCTCGATGATCCGGCACGGGTCCTCCCGTATGGCGAGACCGGCGAGATCAGGATCAGATCGCCCAATCTGTTCAAGGGCTACTGGAATGCGCCCGAGGAGACTGAACGGGTCTTCGTCGATGGGCATTTTCTGACCGGGGATGTCGGGTATATCGATCAGGATGGCATGGTGTTTCTGGTCGATCGCAAGAAGGACATGATCATCTCCGGCGGGTTCAACATCTACCCGTCGGACCTGGAGGCCGAGATCGTGCAGCATCCGGCGGTGCTGGAGGCCGCCGTGGTGGGGGTCAATTCGGACAAGTGGGGC
>JAQTXO010000072.1 GCA_028688765.1 Acidiphilium sp.
TCGCTTGAGCATATCATCCGGCATTTTGAGCGCCTTGATCGCGATGCGCGCCTCTTTCAGAAACGCGACGGCATCGAGTTCGGGTTCTCCGCGCGCTCGCCGCACTGCGTTCAAGGCTGTCCGGATGAAATTGGCATTACCAACGCCCGGAAGTTCAACCGGATACTGGAACGCGAGGAATACACCCGACGCTGCACGTGCTTCCGGTTCCATCGCCAGCAGGTCGTGGCCATCGAACGGGACACTTCCGCCCGTAACTTCATACCCGTCACGCCCCGACAGCACGTAAGACAAAGTGGATTTTCCGGCTCCGTTTGGCCCCATAATCGCGTGGATCTCGCCGTTCGGAACGGCAAGGTCGATTCCCCGCAGAATTTCCTTGCCCTCGATTGCCGCCGTGAGCCCTTTGATTTCAAGCATAATTCAATCCTTAACCAACTGAGCCTTCAAGAGAGACTGCGAGAAGCTTTTGCGCTTCGACGGCGAATTCCATTGGCAGTTCCTTCAGTACATCACGGCAAAATCCGTTGACGAGCAGGCCCACGGCATCCTCTTCCGTCAAGCCGCGAGAACGGCAGTAGAACAACTGATCATCGGCGATCTTCGAGGTTGTCGCTTCGTGCTCGACTTTCGCGCTCTGATTGCGGCTTTCGATATATGGCACCGTATGTGCGCCGCATTGATCGCCGATCAAAAGCGAGTCGCATTGTGTGAAATTACGCGCACCGTGTGCTTTGGGCATAATACGCACGAGGCCACGATAGGTATTGTTGGAGTGCCCCGCCGAAATGCCTTTGGAGATAATCGTGCTCGTCGTATTCGGCGCCAGATGTATCATCTTGGTGCCGGTATCTGCCTGTTGATAATTATTCGTCAGCGCGACAGAATAAAACTCGCCCGATGAACCTTCGCCCTGAAGAATGCACGAAGGATATTTCCAGGTGATTGCCGATCCGGTTTCGACCTGCGTCCAGGAGATCTTGGATTTACGCCCCCGGCACGCGCCGCGCTTGGTAACAAAATTATAAATGCCGCCGCGTCCCTGCGCGTCGCCGGGATACCAATTTTGCACGGTGGAGTATTTTATCGAGGCTTCGTCCAATGCCACCAGCTCGACAACCGCCGCATGAAGCTGATTTTCATCGCGCATCGGCGCCGTGCAGCCTTCGAGGTAGGAGACGCTTGCCCCCTCCTCGGCAATGATCAACGTGCGCTCGAACTGACCGGTATTCCGAGCATTAATTCGAAAATAGGTCGAAAGCTCCATCGGACACCGCACACCACGCGGAATGAAGACGAAACTGCCATCCGAAAAAACCGCACTGTTCAATGCGGCGAAATAGTTGTCGCCTGCCGGCACGACGCTGCCCAGGTATTTTCTTACCAGCTCCGCATGTTCGCGAACCGCCTCACTGATCGATCCGAAAATAACTCCGACCTTGGACAGGCTTTCCCGGAACGTCGTTGCGACCGAGACGCTGTCGAACACAGCGTCGACCGCAACGCCCGCAAGAGCCGCACGCTCATTCAGCGGAATGCCGAGTTTATCGTACATCGAGATCAATTCGGGATCGACATCTGCAAGCGACTTCGGTGCCTCACGCTTAGGCGCCGCGTAATAATGCAGATCCTGGTATTCAATCCGCGGATGCCGGATCCGAGCCCAATTCGGCTCCTCCATCTCCAGCCAAGCACGATACGATTTCAACCGCCACTCAAGCAACCAGTCAGGTTCCTGCTTTTTGGCCGAAATGAGACGGACGATATCCTCGTTAAGACCCTTCGGAGCGAACTCCATCTCAATATTCGTCTCGAAACCGAACTTATATCCGCCGGTGGATAGACGATCGATCGTTTCAAGCGTTTCGGTAACTGCGGCCATAGGGATCCTCTATTCGACGGTGGTGGGCATATACGATGCAGGGGTGGCCGAATGCTCGAACCGTAACCCTTTCGGTGTGGCCTCACGCTGCATGTCAGCCAGTGTGATAGCGTTCAACGCCTCGCTGATCGCATCGTTGACGACGCCCCAACGACCGGCCATCGGGCAGAGCGATTGGCTCTCACAATTGCCCACGGCACCTTCGACGCATGCCGTCAGCGCAATGGGACCATCAATTGCGAGGATCACGTCGGCTACGGGAATGGCATCGAGAGATTTGCGCAATCTGTAGCCGCCATGGGCACCGCGCTGGGACGTTACCAGACCGAATTGTGCCAAGCCCTTTAGCACCTTAGCGACTGTAGGCTCAGGAATTCCGGTGGAAGCCGCAATACCCGGCGCGGTTTCGACCTTGTCCGATCGTGACAACCGCACCAGCACGACAACCGCATAATCTGTAAGGCGAGATAATCTCAACATGACCCACTCGATTTCGGACCAAAGCAGTCCTGTATCAGAAATGGGCTATTAGCCGCCAGCCGTCAAGGTCTCGGCTCTGACGTTTCAGACAAGGAGTCGATCGACCAGAGCCGGCAGTTGAGCCGCTTGATCCACGCGCGTCATGGCGTCGGTTTGGCCATAGCCCCAGGTGACGAATATCGCCTCCACCCGCAATCCGGCGGCAGTCTTCATATCGTTGATGTGATCTCCGACCATCACCGCATCGGCCGTTGTCACATCGAGGGCAGTCAATACCGCTTGAAGATGACGGGAGTCGGGCTTGCGGTAAGGTGTCGCGTCCCCACCGATCACAACGTCGAAAAACGCCTCGAGATCAAGCGCTGCCAAAACTTTCCGCGCTGAGACCTCCGGTTTGTTCGTGCAGACGGCGAGTCGATAGCCGCTGTCTCGCAACGCAGTCAGCGCCGCGGGAATCCCGGGAAAAGGTTCGGTCAGATCGGTGACGTGAGCCTCATAGTCCGCCAGGAAAATCGCCTCGTCCTCATCGGTCGGCGACAGCCCGCATGCTGCGTAACCTTTCTGCAGCAGTACTTTCGCGCCGTCACCCACCATCGGTGCCACGTCGGATTGCACGATCGGTCCTTGACCATGGCGCGCCAGAGAACGGTTCAACGCTCCCGCCAAATCCGGCAGACTATCGATCAGCGTGCCGTCCAGATCGAATACCACAGCCTTGGCCAAGTTCATCTCCATTCGAACGAAATACTCCGACACGCGATGTTACGGACGCCCCTTTGACATAAACCGTTCACCGAGGCTACCGCTCTTACATGGATAAAGTTGCTGTGATCCTCGCCGCCGGTCTTGGGACGAGGATGAAATCGAATCTGCCCAAAGTCCTTCATCATTTGGCCGGACGCCCGATGCTGACCCATCTGATCGACACTTGTGCCTCGATGTTTACCAGAGTTGTGGTTGTGTCGAGCGGCGATCCGGCGATCGCGGCGGCGGCAGCGCCACACCAAATAGTCGTTCAGGCAGAGCGCACCGGGACCGCGTCCGCGGCCAAGGCAGCCCTGCCCTATTTCGGAACCGGCCTGGTCACAATCATTTACGGCGACAATCCACTGATCTCCTCCGGCACATTCCGTCATCTTGCCGCCGCCCTCGGCGATCAGCGATGCAGGCTCGGCATACTGGCAACCCGGCCGCCCGATCCCGGAATGTTCGGACGCGTCGTAGGTGAAAATGGACTAGCTGAACGGATTGTCGAGTTTGTGGATGCGACCCCCGAGGAAAGAAAAATCACCCTTTGCAATGTCGGCGGCTTTACCGGAGCAGCCACCGATATGGCACGCTGGTTGAGCCTCATCGACAATCGGAATTCGAAGTCGGAGTTTTATCTGACCGATATCGTCTCAATCGCCCGCGATGAAGGTGCGAATGTCGGCATTGTCGAAGCCGAGTGGACGGAATGCCTTGGCATCAATTCGAGGAGCGAACTCGCACGTGCCGAGAATGTGCTGCAAAGCAGATTCCGAGGGGCCCTGCTGGACGCGGGCGTAACAATGACCGCGCCTGACACTGTGTTTCTTGCCTGGGACACGAAAATTGAGACCGATGTGGTCATAGAACCGAACGTCGTCATCGGTCCGGGAGTGACGATCGCGGCCGGAGCCCGTATTCGCGCTTTCTCCTACCTGGAAGGTTGTGTCGTCAGTCGCGGTGCCGTCATCGGACCTTATGCACGGATCAGGCCGGGCAGTCACATTGGCGAGGATGCCCATGTCGGCAATTTCGTCGAGTTGAAAGCGACTGCGCTGGGCAATGGCGCAAAGGCCAATCATCTCACCTATCTCGGGGATTCCGAGATAGGTGCACATACCAACATCGGCGCTGGCACGATAACCTGCAATTACGACGGAGTGGCGAAACATCGCACCACGATAGGCTCGAATGTCTTCATCGGGTCGGATGTTGCTTTGGTTGCGCCAGTGAGTGTGGGCGACCGCGTGATCGTCGCGGCCGGCAGCGTGATTACCGATAACATCGATGCAGACTCGATGGCGATTGCAAGAAGCCGCCAGGTTGTCAAACAAGGGCGGGGAATGAAACCGCGACCACTCAAGGATACGGTCTGATGTGCGGAATTGTTGGTGTCATTGGCAAGGGTCCGGCGGCCCCGCTTTTGCTGGACGGTTTATCAAGACTCGCTTATCGGGGCTATGATAGCGCGGGGATCGCTACGCTTGTTGATGGGCAAATCGAGCGCCGGCGAGCCGAGGGCAAGCTGCATAATCTTGCAACCACGCTGGCCTCGTTCCCTCTCGATGGGACGACGGGTATCAGCCATACCCGTTGGGCTACCCATGGGGTCCCCACCGAGAGCAATGCGCATCCCCACGGAACCAGCCGTGTGGCGGTCGTCCATAACGGGATCATTGAAAATCACGCCGCATTGCGCGAGGAGCTTGAATCTCAGGGCCAGGTGTTTTCGACCGAAACCGACACTGAAACTGTGGCCCAGCTACTCGACCTTCATCTCGCCCGCGGGATGTCGCCGGTCGAGGCCGCCGCATCGGCATTTCAACGACTCGAAGGCGCGTATGCGCTGGCGTTGATCTTTGCCGGGCATCCGGATCTGATTATCGGTGCCCAGCGCGGCGCGCCCCTCGCCATCGGTTATGGCGAAGATGAGATGTATCTGGGCTCCGATGCACTTGCGCTAGCGCCTCTCACGCGGCGCATCGCCTACCTTAACGACGGTGACTGGGTGATCGTCTCGCGCACCGGAGCGGCATTTCATGATGCGATGAACCAGGCGGTGGAACGCGAGATCAAACTGACCAAGCTGACGGGTGCTGCGATCGGAAAGGGCAATTTTCGGCATTTCATGGAGAAGGAACTCCACGAGCACCCCATCGTCATCGGCGATACGCTTCATCGGATGATCGATCCGGCCACGCGCTTGCCTGTGCTGCCAGCGCTGGACCTAGATTTGAACACCATATCCAGAATTTGCATTTCGGCATGCGGGTCAGCCTTTTATGCTGGCCTCACCGCACGTTACTGGATCGAAGAGTATGCCCGGATCGCGGTGGACGCTGACGTGGCCAGTGAATTTCGCTATCGGGAACCACCACTTCACTCGGATGAACTAGGCATCGTCGTCAGTCAATCAGGAAACCGCCGATACGATGGCGGCGCTTCGCTATATCAGGACTCAGGGCTGCAAGGTCATGTCTGTGGTCAACGTGCCGGAGAGCACGATGGCGCGCGAAAGCGACCTCATCCTCGAGACGATAGCAGGTCCCGAGATCAGTGTGGCCAGTACCAAGGCCTTTACCGCCCAACTCACAGTGCTTGCGGGGTTTGCTTTGGCTTTAGCCCATGCGCGAGGGACATTGTCCCGTGACCGCATTGAAGCCCTGGTCGCCGCCCTCATGGAGCTGCCCGCCAAGGCAGCGCAGATCCTTAACGAAGAGGATGAAATTCGCCGACTTGCCACGCAAATCCAGGATGCCAGGGACGTCTTGTTTTTCGGCCGCGGATCGATGATGCCGATCGCGCTGGAAGGCGCTCTGAAACTGAAGGAACTCAGCTATATCCATGCCGAAGGCTATCCTGCGGGCGAGATGAAGCATGGCCCGATCGCACTGATCGACGCCAGTGTACCGGTCATCGCGGTTGTTCCATCGGGACCGCTTTTTGAAAAAACTGCCTCCAATCTTCAGGAAGCTGCGGCGCGCGGAGGCCGGATCATTGTTCTGAGCGATTCCGAAGGAGCTAAAAAGCTTGCCGGCATCGCTTCGGAAGTCGTGATTCTTCCCGATTGTGATCCGTTCGTGGCGCCGATCCTATATGCAATCCCGGTGCAGATGCTTGCCTACCAGGTTGCCATCCTCAAGGGAACCGATGTTGATCAGCCCCGCAATCTCGCTAAGTCAGTGACGGTTGAATAAATAAAGCAACAAAAAGGCCTCCAACTCATAAGTTGGAGGCCTGTTTTGCGGACTAACGACCAATCACGAACGGCGATTGCCCATGAACTGCAAAAGGAACATAAACAGATTTATGAACGTCAAGTAGAGCTGCAATGCGTCATACACACTGCGCTTGGCCTCAACATCCGCTCCGAAACGGTACCCATATTGCACATAATCGGCCTTGATCCGCTGCGTGTCATAGGCTGCCAGACCGGTAAAGATTAGGACGCCAATCGCACTGATGGCAAACTGCAGGGCGGATGAATGCAGAAATATGTTGACCACCATGGCAATGAGGAGACCGATGACTGCCATGATCAGGAAGCTTCCGAACTTCGCCAGATTGGCCTTCGTCGTGTAGCCGTAAACGCTCATCGCCGCGAACGTACCTGCCGTCACAAAGAACGTCGCGAGGATCGACCGCCCGGTGTAGATCAGGAATATATTCGTTAAGCTAGCGCCCATCACGGCGCAGAACGCCCAGAACAGAACTTGGGCCTGAGTCGTAGACAGCTTGTTGACCCCGAAACTCATGATCAGCACGAACCCGAGGGGCGCAAAAATGCTGATATACGCAAGAAGCCCAGGCTGGCGCACCACGGCACCGCTTGCCGTTGTTACCAACGGATAAAATGCGTCGATCAGACCCGTGTGAGAGATCGCCAACGACACGATGGCCGTCAGAAACAGGCCTGACGCCACCCAATTGTAAACCCGCAACATATAGGCGCGCAGACCTTCGTCCAAAACGCCCGCGCCGATCGCAGTGCTGGCACCGCGATAGGATCGCATGTCAGGACCAATAGCCATGATTGCTCGTAACTCCAAAAGGGCGGCGGAATCGCCGCTTACCAATGCCTATTTTCGGTCATATCGGGGCACCAATCAAGAATAATCGGCGGTCCCCAGATGAGATCGGTGTAACGAATAGCGGAGCACGCGGGGATCAGCGGCTAGCGACGCAGATTAAGGCGCCCTATCAGCGTCTCGTAGCGCTTATGATCCTGACGCTTGACATAATCGAGCAACCGGCGACGACGGCCGACCAGCATCAAGAGACCACGGCGCGAGTGAAAATCCTTCGCGTGGGTCTTGAGGTGTTCCGTCAGGTTGGTGATCCGTTCGGAAAGAAGCGCAACCTGCACTTCAGGGCTTCCCGTATCGGTAGCTGTATTGGCGTATTCGCCGATGAGGCTCTGACGCCGCTCTGCGGTAATCGACATCGCATATACTCCTGCAAATGGTTAAATGACACGTTCCGGTCGCAGAAGCCCCTCGCTGAGCCTGCCGAGAACCACGAAACGGTGGCCCGCCATGCCGCGAACCAGCCCATTTCCCGGGCTGGACGTTGCAGGAATCCGCCCAAGAAAATCGATCAGGCTCAGCGCCATCCCGTTTCGGAGTGCGGCGACTTCGGGGTCGGTCAAGGCCAGCGCCGGGATGTCGGCCAGCGCGGTCTCGACCGGCTTCACGAGGTCCGGTTCACAGTCGGCGCTATGGTCGTAATTTATGCATTTGTCCAGTGTTACCGCATCTTCGATACGGAATGGGCCTACGGCAAGTCGGCGCAGCACCGCGATGTGCCCGACCGTGCCGACTGCGCGTGCCAGATCACGTGCCAGCGAACGCATATAAACGCCCTTACCCGACGCCACTTCGAAAACAGCATGATCAGCGTCGGGCCGATCGATCAGATCAAACCGGTCTATCTGGGCCGGGCGGGGCGCCAGATCCGGGGGCGCGCCTGCGCGAGCGAGGTCGTAGGCGCGCTCTCCAGCCACCTTGATGGCAGAGAAAGCCGGAGGCACCTGCATGATCGAGCCTTGGAATGCGGAGAGGGCAACCTGGATCATGGCGTCATCCGGCCGGTTATCGCTGGTCTCGATCACCGCGCCTTCGGCGTCGTCGGTATCACGCGCCTCGCCGAATTTGAGCGTGAACTGATATAATTTGATTCCATCCATGACGTAAGGAACCATTTTAGTCGCGCCACCGAGAGCAATGGGCAGAAGCCCCGTCGCCAGCGGATCAAGCGTTCCGCCGTGCCCGACCTTGGCCGCATCCAACCCGCGTTTGATCCTACCGACCGCATGAGCGCTTGTAATGCCCGGCGGTTTGTCGAGAATGATCCATCCGTCGATTTTCCGCCCCCGCCTCTGTGGCCTTTGGCCCTTGGCCATCACAATTCCCTTATATGCTATGGATACGCACTGATATCGGTGCCCGGCACCGATCGTCGCCGATCGCCGGTATCAGGCCTGGTTGAGATCGATAAGAGCCTGACGGATCTTGCGACCGCGAAGGACCTTATCCTCGATATACGTCGTGTCGCCCCAGCGAACCGCCCGGGCCATCGCCTGAGCATCTTCGGTAAAGCGTGCCAGCATTTCGAGTAACGCGTCGCGGTTATTGAGGAAAATATCCCGCCACATGACCGGATCGGATGCAGCGATCCTGGTGAAATCGCGGAATCCGGACGCAGCGAATCGCAGCACTTCCTGGCGGGTTTCGTCCGCCAGATCATCCGCTGTTCCGCAGATCGTGAAGGCGATCAGATGCGGCAGGTGGCTCACGATCGCCACCACCCGATCATGGTGCGCGGCATCCATGATGCTGACAGTCGCTCCACACCGCTCCCACAATGTCCGGATTTTTGAGACCGCGCGATCGTCGGTTCCGGTCGGGGGAGTCAGCAGACACCAGCGCCCCTGAAATAACTCAATGAACCCGGCATCGGGTCCGGAAAACTCGGTGCCTGCCATCGGATGGGCCGGTACGAAATGGGTCCCCTGTGGTAGAAAGGGGCCGATATCACGGATCACCGACTGTTTCGTCGATCCGACATCGGTCACGATGGCCCCTGGCATAAGATGCGGTGCGATCTGCTGGGCGAGCGCGGCGTAGGCTCCCACAGGTGCACAGAGCATCACGCAATCAGCATCCTCGACCGCTCGAGCAGGGTCGATTTCGGTGAGATCCGCAATCCCGAGGTCTGCGACGCGGTTCAATGTCGCCTCGGTCCGGGCGTTCGCCACCACCACTCGGGCAATATCCCCCCGGGAGCGGGCAATCCGGGCGACGGATGATCCGATCAATCCAACGCCGATCAAGGCAAGCCGTTCAAAAACCGGATCAGCCATTGTTTGTGGCTAACTCGGTCAAAGCGTCGGTCACTGCCGCGCACTCCTGAGCTGTCCCGATCGTCACACGCAGACATTGAGCAAGCCC
>JAQTXO010000073.1:0-7859 GCA_028688765.1 Acidiphilium sp.
GGATCGCGACCGGGGCGGCGCCTTCGTCGATCGCGAGGCCGATGGCGTGGTCGGCGGCGCGCGGGTTGCCGGCGAGGGCCGCGTCGATCGCGTCGATCATCGAGGCGGTGCCCTGATCGTCGAGCACGGCGTCGATATCGGTGAGGGTGAGGGTGCCGTTGGGGCCGGCGTAGAGGATCAGGCGTTCGGCGGCATCGGCCAAAGCCCCGGATTCGCCGCCGAGGCGGCTGGCGGCGAGGGTGATGGCGTCGCGCGCGATGGTGACCCCGGCGCTGCGGAGCGCGGCTTCGAGGGCGGGGCCGCGCGCGGCGGCATCCGGCATGTAGCAGGCGATCGCGACGGCTTCGGGGTGTTTTTCCGCGAGGGTGCGGAGTTTGGAGCGGCCATTGAGATCGCCGCCGGTCGCGATGATCAGGGCATCGCCTTTGGCGGCGAGGGCCTCTTCGAAGGCGGGGGCCTGCTTATCCCCGACATCGCGGATCAGGACGATTTTGCGGCCGCCGCCGAAAGCCTGGGCGCTGGCTTCCTCGGGCAGGCGGTCGGCGTGATCGGCATCGAGTTCGGCGAGGCGGAACGGGTCGTCGAGCGAGCCGGCGATGCGTTTGGCCAGGGTGCGGGCGCGGTCGGTGATCAGGGAGGTGTCCTGGCCGTAGATCAGGACGAGGCGGGTGGAACCGGGGTTGGCGAGGTGGGGGTCGGCGAGGAAGCGGTCGGCCTGACGGGCATCGAGCTTCATCGGGCGAAAGCGGGGGCGGAAGCGGGTGCCATGTTCAGCTCCCGGCGGCGGGATGGGCGCGCAGGTAGATGGCGAGTTGGGCGGTGATCTGGTGGGCGATTTCGCGGGCGAGCTGGTGGCGCATCACGCCATTGTCGAGCGTCGCCTGGAAATACTGGTTGTCGATGACGTTCTCGGCATCCATCGCGGAAGCGGTGCCCTTGGCGACGGGGATGGTGCGGTTGCCCTCGGGGGTGAGGGTCCATTGCGCGGTGGCGAGGTAGCGGTTGCGGGTGTTCGAACTGTCTTGCTGGATGCCGATGATCTGGACGTTGATGCTGTAGCTGACCGCGAGGTGGTAGCGGTAGTAGCTCGGCGCGCCGGCCCGCTGGAGATCGGATTCGAGGGCCTCGCGCAGGAGCTGGCCCTGGCGGTCCGGGATCAGGCCGATATCGACTTCATCGAGCCGTGCCGCCACGGTCGCCGATTGACCGTGCTGCGGACCGTAGAGCGGGTGAAAGCCGCAGGCCGAGAGGGCGAGGACGCAGGGAAGGGCGAGGAGTTTACGCACGGATCACGAAATTCAGGATGCGGTCCGGCACATGGATGCGTTTGACGATGGTGGCACCGGCGAGGGCCTGGGCGATTTTGGGCTCGGCCATGGCGGCGGCGATGGCGGTGTCGGCGTCCGCGCCGACCGGGAGGTCGATGGTGCCGCGGAGTTTGCCCATGATCTGGACCGCGAGGGTGACGCTGTCGCGGCGGAGCAGGTCCGGCTCGGCGGTGAGCCAGGGCAGGGTGGCGACCAGACCGGCGCCGGGTTCGAGCAGGGCGTAGGCTTCCTCGGCGACATGGGGGATGATCGGGGCGGCGAGGCGGATCAGGGCTTCCACCGCTTCGCGCCGCGCTGCGGTGAGGCCCAAGGCCACGCCGGGGGTCGCGCGGGTTTCGGAATCGGTGATGGCGTTGCTGAGTTCGTGCAGCCTTGCGATGGCGACGTTGAAGGCGAAATCGTCGATCGCCTGGGTGACGCCGGCGATGGCGCGATGGGTGGCCTGGCGGAGTTTGCGGGCCTCGCCGCTGGCCTGACCGAGCGGAGTGGCATCGGCGGGCGCATCGGCGATGGTGCGGGCGAGGCGGTAGAGTTTCTGGACGAAGCGGAAGGCGCCCTGGGCACCGGCCTCGGTCCATTCGACATCGCGTTCCGGGGGATTGTCCGACAAGGTGAACCAGCGGGCGGCATCCGCGCCGAACCGCTCGATCACCACGCTGGGATCGACCGTGTTGCGGCGGGATTTCGACATTTTCTCGTTGGGGCCGACGATGACGCGGGCCCCGTTGCTGGTTGCCGTGCCGTCCGGATGTTTGACGACCTCGTCGGGGTAGAGCCAGCGCCCGTCTTCGGTGCGGTAGCTTTCATGGGTAACCATGCCCTGGGTGAACAGGCCGGCGAAGGGTTCATCGACCCCGACATGGCCGAGCCGGTGCATCGCGCGGGTGAAGAAGCGGGCGTAGAGCAAATGCAGGATCGCGTGTTCGATGCCGCCGATATATTGATCGACCGGCATCCAGTGCTTCGTGGCCGCGGCATCGGTCGGCGTGGTGGCGTGCGGGGCGCAGAAGCGGGCGAAGTACCAGGAACTGTCGACGAACGTGTCGAACGTGTCGGTCTCGCGCAGGGCGGGCGCGCCGCATTGCGGGCAGGCGACGTGTTTCCACGTGGGATGATGGTCGAGCGCGTTGCCCGGCCGGTCGAACGGGAGGTTGTCGGGCAGGAGGACCGGCAGGTCTTTGGCGGGGACCGGGACGGTGCCGCAGACCTCGCAATGGATCACCGGGATCGGGCAGCCCCAGGCGCGCTGGCGCGAGACGCCCCAGTCGCGCAGGCGCCAGTTGACCACGCCCTTGCCGATGCCGCGCGATTCCAGCTCGGCGATGACGCGGCGCTTGGCGGCGGCGACGTCGAGCCCGGTGAGGAAATCCGAGTTGACGATGATGCCATCGCCGGTCAGGGCGGTATTATCCACGTCGCCGGGTTCGCTGCCTTTGGGGGCGACGACCGGGGTGACCGCGAGGGCGTATTTGCGGGCGAAATCGAGGTCGCGCTGGTCGTGCGCGGGGCAGCCGAAGATGGCGCCGGTGCCGTATTCCATCAGGACGAAATTGGCGACCCAGATCGGGTAGGTCGCGTCGGTGAAGGGGTGGCGGACGCGCAGCCCGGTGTCGAACCCGCGTTTTTCGGCGGCTTCGATCGCGGCTTCGGAGGTGCCGTTGCTCTGGCATTCGGCGATGAAGGCTGCGGCTGCGGGATTGGTCGCGGCGAGTGCGGTCGCCAGCGGATGGTCGGGCGCGATGGCGAGGAAGCTCATGCCGAACAGCGTGTCCGGCCGGGTGGTGTAGACCTTGACGGTGGCGATGCCGTCGAGCGGAGTGGCGAGCGCGAAGGTGACGTTGGCCCCTTCGCTGCGGCCGATCCAGTTGCGCTGCATGGTGCGGACGCGTTCGGGCCAGCGGTCCAGCGTGTCGAGCCCGGCGAGGAGGTCTTCGGCGAAGTCGGTGATCTTGAAGAACCATTGGCGCAGCTTGCGCTTTTCGACCGGGGCGCCGGATTTCCAGCCGCGCCCGTCGATCACCTGTTCGTTGGCGAGCACGGTGAGGTCGACCGGGTCCCAGTTGACCGCGGATTCCCGGCGGTAGGCGAGGCCGGCGCGCCAGAAATCGAGGAAGATTTTCTGTTGCTGGCCGTAATAATCGGGGTCGCAGGTGGCGAATTCGCGCGACCAGTCGAAGGAGAGGCCGACGCGTTTGAGATCGTCGCGCATCGCCGCGATGTTCTCGCGGGTCCATTGGGGGGTCGACGCCGCGTTCGCGGGCGGCGTTTTCGGCGGGCAGGCCGAATGCGTCCCACCCCATCGGGTGCAGGACGTCGTAGCCCTGCGCGCGGCGGGCGCGGGCGACGACATCGCCGATCGCGTAGTTGCGGACGTGGCCGATATGGATTTTCCCCGAAGGATAGGGGAACATTTCCAGCACGTAGGATTTCGGTCTGGTCGAATCCGGCGTGTCGGTGGTGGCGAAACAGCCTGCTGCCGCCCACGCCGCCTGCCAGCGCGGCTCGGCGGTGCGGAAATCGTAAGCGTGATCGGAGGACGCGTCGGGCGCGAGATCGGGCTGGTTCTGGTCCATCGGCTCAGCCGTTCAACTGTCCGGCGGCCTTGAGCTGGGCGGCGCGCGCCAGGATGCGGTCTTCGATGCCGTTGGCGGTGGCGGGATCGACCGGCTGATCGACCCATTCGCCGCCCTGACGGGTCTGGCGGAAGACCGAGACTTTCAGGTCGTTGGCCGAGAGCATGCTGCCGAGCACATAGGCGGTGGCCTTGAAGCGCTCGTTGGGCGTGGCGGGCGGGGAATACCAGTCCGTGATGATGACGCCGGCGAACGGATCGGCCGAGGCGAGCGGCATGAAGCTCAGCGTGTCGAGCGAGGCGCGCCAGAGATAGGCGTTGACCGCGACGCCGCTGGCGGTGCCGGCAGGGGCGGCTTTGGTGCCGCCGCCGAGGGTGAGCAGGTCGCCGATGCCGCCGCTGCTGGCGGCACCGTTCATCGAAGGCGGCGTGTATTCGGTTTGCGACGAATTGATCTGGCTGGCCTGGAGCGGTTTGGAAGTGCTGCACGAGGCGAGGCCGAGCGCACAGACCGCGGCGAGGGCGATGCCGGTGGCCGGGTTGAAGCGCCGGGTCGAAATATTGCTATGAGGCCGCACGTTGATCTCCGCTCCGTCGCGCCAGGAAGTCTGAGCGACAATCTGGGGTGTTTAGCGTTGCCGGGGGCTGCCGCCAAGGGCAGGGCGGGCGGGCAGGTTCAGCTTCGGTCGTGGATCATGAAAAAAGGGTGACGGCAGAACCGTCACCCTCTTCATCGATGACTGATCGGCGGGCGATCAGATTACCATTTGAGGGCGGCGCCGACGCCGATCGCCTGGCTGTGGGTGCGGTCGTAGGCGGCATTGTAGGTGCTGGCCCCGACGACGCTGTTGTTCGCGAAGTCGAACCCGTATTGCTTGCGCTGGCCGTAGAGGTAGGTGACGAAGAAGCCGAGGTTCGGGGTGACCGCATAGTTGGCACCGATGGCGACACCGTTATCCTGTTCGGTGCGGGCGACTTTATTGCTGGCCAGATGACCGCCGGCGCTCTGGTTGCTGAAGTAGTAGCCGCCGACGGTGATCGGGCCGGCATTGTATTCGGCGCTGATCATGTAGTCGAAGGCGTTGCGCTGGCCGGGGAGCAGGAAGGTGTAGCCGTTGTTCACCTGACCGTCCTTGACATTGGCGCCGAGGATGAAGCCGGCATAGGTAACCTGACCGCCGATCGTGGCGATGCCCATGCGCTTGTATTCGGTCTCATTGGTGATCGAATGGGTTTGCGGCGAGACGATGGTTTCCAGGGCCGTGCCGCTGCTGTTGCCGATCGGCGAGGACATGATGTAGCCGCCCGAGACCTTCACGCCGACGCCGCTGAACAGGCCGGTATATTGCAGCATGGCGTCGAGCGTGTTCTTGCGGCGGGCGTTGCCGACGCCGCCGGGGGCGCTGGCGAGGGCGGCGCAGGTTGTCGATGCGACGCCACAATTCGCGAGACCTTCCTTGAAGCCGTTCGAGTTCGGCTCGTAGCCGACGCCGAAATTGAAGCCGGCGAGGTCGGGCGAGAGATAGACGACCTTCATGGTCGAATAGAGCGCGCCGGTATCGGCGAACAGCCAGGCAGGATGTGCAGCGCCGGGTACGAGCGAGCCGATGCCGCCATCGGAGTTCCACTGATTGCCGTCACCGAAGTTTTCGATCACGCCATCCTGCATCAGGCCCCACGGACCGTCACCCTGGCCGATGCGGACGATGCCGGCCTTTTTCGTGCCGAAATAGGCGTAAGCGCGGCGGACCACTAGCGATTCGGCGCCGTTTGAAGAGGTACTGTTTTCCTGCATTCCCTGACCGGGGTTGGTGTAGGCATCGCGGATTTCCGAGGCGACACCGTATTCGAACCCGTTTTCGGTCATCGCGTCGAAACCGGGATAGAGGCGAAGGAACCCGGCATTGGTGATCGGGTTGAGCTTGCTGCCGCCGTAGGAATTGACCGAGGAGCCGACATCGTCGAGCTGGTAGGTGAACAGCCCGTTCAGGTGAACGACCAGCGTGCCGGGTGCGGGCGGCTTGGCGGCCTGGGCGTGGGCGGCGCCGGTGGCACCGGCTACCATCGCTAACGTCGCGGCCGAGGCCAGCAAAAACTTGCGCATATCATCCTCCGTGAAACCGGTTGCCCGGTGTGAACCCTGTCGTCGATCTGGTTGGCGCTAACCCGCCAGCGTTTTCGTGTCGGCCTCGTTCTGAGACACAGATCATTTACAAGCGGGATAAAGGGCATTTTATCGGTTCAAAGCAACATCCCGGCGCGACCTGACGTGGTATTTTGAGGGGATGTTGTTTCGGAGCCACAGTATATGTCATCGCGATGACAGTAAGAATGATGCGGGCAGGTTTCAGGGTAACATCAGCGCACCGATGGCGCCGGCACCGGCGCAGTGCCGCCCAAGCGACCTGAGATTGTGGCCGGTCATGCCGCCCAATGCGATGGTTGGGATCGGACTGTGACGCGCGAGGGCGGCCCAGCGCACCGGGCCGAGGGCGGGTTCGCCGGGATGGCTCGATGTTGGATGGGCGGGGGAGATGAAGACGAGGTCGGCCCCGGCGCGGCGTGCCTCGACGAGCTGGGCGCGATCGTGAACCGAGGCGGTGGTGAGGTCGCCGCGATAGGCGGTGCGCGGGCGCGCGCCGCCGCGCAGGTGCAGACCGGCCCGGCAGGCGGCGGCGAGTCGCCAGTCACCCGCGATCACCAGCGCCAGCCTGCGGGCACGGCAGATCCGCGCGATCCGGCGGGCGAGGCGGTTGCGGGCGGGAAATCCGTCATGCCGGAAGACGATCCCGGCGATGCCGCGCGGCAGACGGGCGAGGAGGCCGGCGAGGTCGGGGTGGTGCGCGGCATCGGTGAACAGGAACAGCGTGGGGAGGGTTGTGCGGCGGCGGCGCTTGACCGCGCGGGCCTGGCTGATCAGTTGTTGGTCCATGACCGATGATCAGCCGATTCCCGACCTTGCCGCAACCATTGCGGAGGTGCGCGCGCGGATCGAGCGGGCGGCGGCGGGGCGCGAGATCGGGCTGGTTGCGGTTTCCAAGACCAAGCCGGTCGCCGCGATCGAGGCGGCGATTGCGGCCGGGCAACTGGTGTTCGGTGAAAACCGGGTGCAGGAGGCGGCGTTGAAATTCACGCCGCTGCGGATTCCGTATGCCACGCTCGATCTGCATCTGATCGGGCCGTTGCAGACCAACAAGGCGCGCGACGCCGTGCTGTTGTTCGACCAGATCGAGACGCTCGATCGTCCGAAACTCGCGGATGCGCTGGCCGCCGCCGCCGAGCGGGAGGGGACGCTGCCGAACCTGCTGGTGCAGGTCAATATCGGGGATGAGGCGCAGAAAGCCGGGGTGGCGCGGGCGGAGGCGGATGGGTTCATCCGCGCCATGCGGGCGCGGTTCGGCGAGGCGTTACGCGGGCTGATGGCGATCCCGCCGGTCGGGGTCGATCCCGCACCGTATTTCCGCGATCTGGTGGCGATGGCGGATCATCACGGGTTGCCGATCCGCTCGATCGGGATGTCCGGCGATTTCGAGACGGCGATCGCCTGCGGGGCGACGCAGGTGCGGGTGGGGTCGGCGTTGTTTGGCGGGCGGTGAGGCAAGGGAAGTAAGGCCTACTTTTTTGTAAAAAAAGTAGCAAAAAACTTTTTATTGGTCAGTATAGATCTGTGTTTTTACTTTTTTGATCATGCTTGGCACTGAATCCGTGGTGGTCAGCCTCAGGATGGGGGCGGTCTGCGTTGCCAGCCATGTTTCGTGGCTGAGCAGGCTGCGGTGCTCCAGGCCACCGTCGTCATACGATTCCGCCCATTCCATGAACGCGGTGTGGATGGCTGCCATGTCGCCGCCCGGCGCGAGGCGCTCACCGTACCGAGCCACCTCACGACGGCGTAAACGAGCCATGCGCTCGACCGGATCAAGCCGCAGAAACACGATCAGATCGTAGAACAGCGCAATCTC
>JAQTXO010000073.1:7869-9424 GCA_028688765.1 Acidiphilium sp.
GCAATCTCGTCGTCCCATTGCAGGGCCGATCCCGAAAACACCCAGGCCCCCGAAACCGGCAATCGAGCCCGCAGCAGAGCCCGCCGTTCATTGGCATCGCGCTTGGTGGTGAACGGTGGATTGGTCGGCAGAAATAAAAAATCATCCGAATCTGCATGAGGCACGCCAAGTGCCGCTGCCAGCGCTGCTCCCAGCGTCGTCGTGCCGGACCTGGACGCACCCAGGATATATACGCGCGGCATTACTGATCGATCGTTACGACGGATTTGCTCATATGAACGATGATGCGGCCATCGTCCTTGACCTCCTCGCGATCGATCGCAAAGCCGAGTTGTTGGTACAGCGCAATGTTGCTGGTCATTTTCCGGTTGGTATAAAGCCGTACTTGGCCGAGCCGATGATCTGCAGCGACACGATCCGCATGGGCCATCAACCGCCTGCCATGGCCACAGCCGGCATGCGCGGGCAGCACCGCGATGTTTTCGATCAGTAGGCAGTCAGGCTCGGGGATCAGTTCGATCAGCGCGATGATCGTGCCCTCGGATTCGAGGACATGGATCAGGTGATCGCGCACCGCGACCGCATAATCCGCGAGCATCGGAACCGGTTTGCGGCCGATGATCGGCACCCATTTTGCGTAGGCGGCAGCGGTCACTGCGGCAATTATAGCGGCATCCGGCGTGGTTGCGCGGCGCAGCACCGGATCGATTGAGGTTTCGATCGCATCGATCATCGCGCCACGATATTGATCCGGCAAAATTTGGCAAGCCTGCTTGGTGGCGCTTTAGGCGCGCAGAAGAAAGCAAGGCCTTCTTTTTTTGCAAAAAAAGAAGCAAAAAAACTTTGATTTATCAGGCATCGAAGGTTCAGCCCGCGACGGCCCAGCGAACAAAAGTTTTTTGCTTCTTTTTTACAAAAAAGAAGTTCTTACTGACTTAACGTCACACCGAGTAATACATCTCGAACTCGACCGGGTGCGGTGTGTGTTCGAAGCGGTACACTTCCGACCATTTCAGTTCGATGTAGCTTTCGATCTGTTCCTTGCTGAACACATCGCCGGCCAGCAGGAAGTCGTGGTCGGCGGCGAGGGCGCCGAGGGCTTCGCGCAACGAGCCGCACACCGTCGGGATGCCTTTGAGTTCTTCCGGCGGCAGGTCGTAGAGGTCCTTGTCCATCGGGTCGCCGGGGTGGATCTTGTTCTTGATGCCGTCGAGCCCGGCCATCGCGATGGCGGAGTAGGCGAGGTAGGGGTTGGCCGAAGCATCGGGGAAGCGGACTTCGACGCGCTTGGCTTTCGGGTTGGTGGTGTAGGGAATCCGGCACGAGGCGGAGCGGTTGCGCGCTGAATAGGCCAGCAGCACCGGGGCTTCGAAGCCGGGGATCAGGCGCTTGTAGGAGTTGGTCAGCGAGTTGGTGAAGGCATTCAGCGCCTTGGCGTGCTTGATGATGCCGCCGATGTAATAGAGCGCCATATCCGACAGATCGGCATAACCCGAACCGGCGAACAAAGGCTTGCCGCCCTTCCAGATCGACTGGTGGACGTGCATGCCCGACC
>JAQTXO010000074.1 GCA_028688765.1 Acidiphilium sp.
CCCATGATCGACCCCATCCCGCCGATCACCACCACCGCGAAGACGGTGTTGATCAGACTGGTCCCCATCCCCGGATTGACCGAATATAACGGCGCCGCCAGCACCCCCGCCAACCCCGCCAGCGCCACCCCGCCCGCGAAGGTGAGCGAGATCAGCCGTGGAACATTCACCCCGAACGACTGCACCAGCGCCGGATTTTCGGTCGCCGCCCGCAACAGCGCCCCCAGCGACGTCTTCTCGATCGTGAACCACACCGCAAAACAGATCACGACCGCCGCCGCCACCACGAAGGCCCGATACACCGGCAGATACATGAACCCCAGATCCAGCGTGCCCGACAGAATATCCGGCCCGTTATACGACACACCCGAACTGCCGAACCCGTTGGTGAACAACCCCTCCAGCACCAGGGCAAGCCCGAACGTGAGCAGCAACCCATACAGAATGTCGAGCTTGTACGTGAACCGGATCAGCGTCCGCTCGATCAGCAACCCGAACGCCCCCACCATCACCGGCGCCACCACCAGCGCCGGCCAATACCCGATACCCAGATAATGCAGCAAACCCCAGGTGACGAACGCCCCCACCATGAACAACGCGCCATGCGCGAAATTGATCACGTTCAACAAACCGAAAATAATCGCGAGCCCGAGCGACAACATCGCATAGAACGACCCGTTGATGATCCCGAGCAACAATTGCCCGAACAACAACGGCGCGGGCTTTCCGAGGATCATCATCATGGTGTGGGGCGCGTCCTTTCAGGCAAGGTTAGGCAAGGTAAGAAAGTACTTCTTTTTTGAAAAAAAGAAGCAAAAAACTTTTTTTAATCTAGGACACAGACGCGAAACCAGTACGGACTAATTTAACAAAAGTTTTTTTGCTTCTTTTTTTACAAAAAAAGAAGCCTTGCTTACTTACCGACCCGTTCCACGCCCGCACCCTGCCCTCAAGCCTTAACCAACGGGCACCCTTCCGCCGCCATCGGCATGAACGCCTTATCGGCGGGCGTGGTCGCGACCAGATCGTAGTAATCCCACGGGCCTTTGCTTTCCGCCGGGGTTTTTACCCGGAACAGGTAGGCGTTGCACATGAACCGCCCGTCCGCGCGGATCGAGGCTTTGCCGTAGGCGTCGTCATCGGTCGGCATTTTCTTCATCTGCGCGACAACGGCGGCGCCGTTCTTCACGTCCGCCATATTGTTCATCGCCTCGACGGCTTTCATGAAATGCAGCACGCCGGAGTAGCACCCGGCCTGGCCCATCGAGGGATAGTTATCCGGCGTCCGCGGCTTCACCCGTGCCATGAAGGCGCGCGTGCGGTCGTTCATGTTCCAGTAGAAGCTCTCGGTCAGGGTCAGGCCCTGGGCGATGTCGAGTCCCATGCCGTGCACGTCGTTGATGAACACGAGCAACCCGGCGATCTTCATTTTCCGGTTGATGCCGAACTGGTGCGCCTGCTTGACCAGATTGACGGTATCCTTGCCGGCACTGGCAAGGCCGAGCACATCGGCGCCCGAGGATTGCGCCTGGATCAGGAACGAGGAGAAATCGGTGGTCTGGGGAAACGGGAAATTGACGTTGCCCATTTCGGTCCCGCCCATCTGCTTGACCACGGCGGCGGTCTGTTCGTGGAGCAGGTGGCCGAAGGCATAATCGGCAGTCACGAAAAACCATTTCTTGCCGCCGGCCTTGACCATGGCCCCGCCGGTGGAATGGGAGAGCATGTAGGTATCGTAGGTCCAGTGCACCGTCTGCGCGTTGCAGAACTTGCCGGTGATTTCGGAGGATGCGGAATTGGTGTTGATGTAGGCGCGGTTCTTGTCGTGCGCGACCCCTTCGATCGCGATGCCGATGGCTGAGTTCGGCACATCGATCACGAGGTCGACGCCCTGATCGTAAAACCGTTGCGCGAGCGCGGTGCCGACCGCCGGGCTCTCCTGATGATCCCCCTGCAGCACGGTCACCTCGTAGCCCTTGTCCTTCGCGCCGAAATCCGCCAGCGCCTGCTGCACGCAGGCTACCGAGGTCGGGCCGCCGATATCGCGATACGGGCCGGAAAAATCGCTGATCACCGCAATCTTGAGCGCCTTGCCCGCCGCGCGCGCCCGCCCGAGCGGCAAGCTCGCCGCCGCAACCCCGGCCGCCGCCGTGCCGATCATGGTCCGTCTTGAAATGGTCATGGATATCCTCCGGTTTCTAGGTTCATATTCCGAGCCGGCGATGCAACGCCTCGGCGCGGGCAGGCAGTTCGTGGTTCGGGATCATGTCCACCACCCGGCCGTGTTCGACCAGATAGTGACGATCGGCGAGCCTGGACGCAAAGCGAAAGTTCTGTTCGACCAGCAATACAGTAAAACCGCGCCGCTTGATTTCGAGGATCATCCGGCCGATCTGCTGCACGATCACCGGGGCGAGCCCCTCGGTCGGCTCATCGAGCAGCAGCAGCTTCGCCCCGGTGCGCAAAATCCGCGCAATCGCCAGCATCTGCTGCTCGCCGCCCGACAATTTCGTCCCCGGGCTGCCGGCCCGCTCGGCCAGGTTGGGAAACAAGTCATGAATATCGGCAATGCTCATTCCGCCCGGCGCAACCACCGGCGGCAGCATCAGATTCTCCGCCACACTCAGCCCCGCGAATATCCCCCGGTCCTCGGGGCAGAACCCGATCCCGGCCCGCCCCACCCTGTCCGGCCGCGCCGCGATCAACTCGGCACCCCGAAACCGGATGCTGCCGGTGCGCCGCGCCATCAGCCCCATGATCGATTTCAGCGTGGTCGACTTGCCCGCGCCATTCCGCCCGAGCAGCGTCACGCACTCGCCCTCGCGAACCTCGAACTCCATGCCGTGCAGCACGTGGCTTTCATCGTACCAGGCGTTGAGCCCGCTCACCTCAAGCATCGGCATGGTCCGAGCCGAGATACGCCGTCACCACCGCCTCGTTCCGCGACACGCTGGCATAATCGCCCTCGGCCAGCACCCGTCCCCGCGCGAGCACCGTGATCCGGTCCGACAAGCCCGACACCACCGACAGATTATGCTCCACCATCAGGATCGTCCGCCCCACCCGCACCTGACGGATCAGCGCCACGATCCGCGCGACATCCGCCTCAGTCATCCCCGCGGTCGGCTCATCAAGCAGCATCAGCCGAGGCTCCAGCGCCAGCGTCGTCGCAATCTCCAGCGCCCGCTTGCGCCCGTACGAAAGCGCCGCCGCCGGCACCGTCACGCTGTCGGACAATCCGACATCATGGAGCAATTCGTGCGCGCGGTCGTTGTACCGCGTCAGCACCCGCTCGCCCCGCCAGAAGTCGAAATTGCCGCCCCGCGCCCGCGCCAGCGCGATCCGCACATTCTCCAGCGCGGTCATGTGCCCGAACACTGCGGAAATCTGAAAACTCCGCACCATCCCCCGCCGCGCCACCGCCGCCGGCGACAGGCCGGTAATATCCTGCCCCTCGAAACAGATGCTCCCGGCACTCGGAGCCAGAAACTTGGTCAACAGATTGAAACCCGTCGTCTTGCCCGCCCCGTTCGGGCCGATCAGGGCATGAATACTGCCCGTTTCAATGGAAAGATCAACATCCTGCACCGCCATGAAACCGCGAAAACCCTTGGACAAGCCACGCGCCTGCAGAATATACCCGGTCATTTCCCCCGTTCGCCGCCCAACATGACAGCGCCATCATCTATTGTTCGTGAAAAATGACATATTCGTGATGAGCGCGCAATGGGCGGCACGGCACTGCGGCGGGATGGACAAGGACAAGAAGAAGACTTCTTTTTTGAAAAAAAGAAGCAAAAAACTTTCTGAAACCGGGCCTCGGGCGATGGTGGGGGTGTTGGCTTGCTCCCGGTCCGATCCGGGCCTACCCTTTACGTCAAACAAGGGGATCAAACCATGGATCATCAGGAAAATCGTCAGTTTCGCCTCGCGCGCCGCCCGGTCGGGCATGTCAAGCGCGAGGATTTCGAATTTCGGACCGACCCGGCACGGGCGCCCGAGGCGGGCGAAATCATGGTCGCGGTCGAATATATCTCCCTCGACCCGGCAATGCGCGGCTGGATGAACGAGGGTAAATCCTACATCCGCCCGGTCGGGCTCGGCGAGGTGATGCGCGCGGGGGCGCTCGGCACCATCATTCAATCTAAAGCCGAAGGGTTCAGCACTGGCGATGTCGTCACCGGCGCGCTCGGCGTGCAGAGCATTGCCACCATCGCGGCGAAGGATTGCACCAAAATCGATCCGGCTCTGGCACCGAAGCCGCTGTTCCTCTCGGCCCTCGGCATGCCGGGCATGACCGCCTATTTTGGCCTGCTCGCGGTGGGCGAACCGAAGCCGGGCGAAACAATCGTCGTCTCCGGCGCGGCGGGGGCGGTGGGCGCGCTGGTCGGCCAGATCGGGAAAATCAAGGGTTGCCACGTGGTCGGCATCGCGGGGGGTGCGGAGAAATGCCGCTACATCGTCGATGAACTCGGTTTCGACGCGGCGATCGATTATAAATCCGAAAAAATCCCGGCGCGTCTGCGCGAGACCTGCCCCAAAGGCATTGATGTCTATTTCGACAATGTCGGCGGCCAGATCCTCGATGACTGTCTCGCCCAGATCAATCTGCGCGCGCGCATCGTCATCTGCGGCGCGATCTCGCAATACAATAATACCACGCCGGTCAAAGGCCCTGCCAACTACCTGTCGCTGCTGGTCAACCGCGCCCGGATGCAGGGAATGATCGTGTTCGACTATGCCGATCGCTACGCCGAAGGGGCGAAGGAAATGGCCGGCTGGCTCCGCGAGGGACGGCTGAAAAGCCGGGAAGATATCGTCGAAGGTCTCGAAACCTTCCCCGATACGCTGGGCAGATTATTCACCGGGGAGAATTTCGGGAAGCTGATGCTCAAAGTGTAGAAGCCTTCTTTTTTGTAAAAAAGAAGCAAAAAACTTTCGCTCATCGGGGCAGCAGCCATCGAACGGCATTTGCCAAAATTAACAAAGTTTTTTTGCTTCTTTTTGTTCACAAAAAGAAGTTTTCTCCCTTCCCCCTACAGCTTCCCCGGCCGATGACCGGCGCGGGCGCAGTGTTCGATCATCCAGCTGCGGAACAGGGCGATCACCGGGTCGGCCATATCTTCGGGCCGCAGGATGAGGAAGTAGCCGTAGCCTTCGTCGATGATCGCATCATAGGGCATGACGAGGCGGCCGGAGGCGAGTTCGGGGGCGAACAGAGTGATGTCGGTCAGGGCGATCCCGGCGCCGGACATGGCGCAGGTCACGGCATAGCTCGCGGTATCGAAGGCGAGGCCGCGATCGGTGGCGACATCGAGGCCGAGGTGGCGGGCGTAGTTGGCCCACATGACGCCGCGGGCCTGGCCTTCGAGTTTGACGTGCAGGAGTTCGTTGTCGCGGAGGAAGCGTTCGAGCGGCTTGCCCTGATGCGCGGCGGCGATTTCGGGGGCGCAGACCGGGGCGACATTGATCATCCAGAGCAGATCCGAAATCGTCTGGCTGACCTGGGGGCGGTCGTACACCACGGCGATATCGGGCTCGTCGTCCGGCATGCCGGTCCCGTTGGTCGAGGTCACGTCGATCAGGATGTCGGGGTATTCGCGGTGGAAGTATTTCAGCGCGGGGATCGCGATCTGTTGCAGAAAGCTCGGCGGCATATGGACGCGCAGGGTCCGCTGATGCGGGCCGCGCCCGCGGTTACGGATGATCGCATTCATTTCGCGCTCGATCGCATCGAACGAGCGGTTGATCGCGGGCAGGAGCGCCTGCCCGGCGGCGGTGAGTTCGAGCCCGTGCGGGCGGCGGATCAGCAGCGGGGTGCCGAGCAGGGTTTCGAGGGTCTGGACGTGGCGGCTGAGCGCGCTTTGCGACACATTGAGCGCCTGCCCGCCGGCGGTGAAACTGAGATGCCGCCCCACCGCCTCGAAGGCGCGCAGGGCATTGAGGGGAATCCAGCTGCGGTTGATGATGGGCTTGGCCATTGGCGCGGAGTTTTGTCGGGGTGCGGCGGGATGGCAAGGGGCCGTGGCGTCATGGCGGTATAATCTTCTTGACATTCGGCCTGAGGGGTCTTGAAATCGCCTCAAAATATCAAAACAGGAGATGTCCATGAGCAGTACGTCGATGCCTGATCGTCACGTCATGGCCGGGGCGGAATCGGTACCGCGCAGAGCCGTAGGGACGCCGCTCCGCAGCGCCGTTCAACCGCGGTTCGAAATCGGGCGGCTGACGCCGAACGATATTCGGTATGCCCTGTCGCAGGGATACGCCGATCTTCGCGCCTGCCGGACCGACATGACGACGATGGCGATTCTTTATCCCCTTGCCGCGATTTTTATCGCGGGGGTGTTCGCCGTGCAGGGGTTGCTGCCTTTCGTGTTTCCGATCTGTGCCGGTTTCGCGCTCATCGGCCCGATGGCGACCTTGTGGTTCACGGCGCTCAGCCGGCAGCGGGATATTGCCGGCGCGGTCGATGCCGCCTCGGCGGCTGCGGTGTTCGACACACCCCGGCTCGATGCGATCCAGCGGCTGGGGCTCACGCTGGTCCTGCTCTATCTCGTCTGGGTCGCGGTGGCGTGGGAAATTTATGCGAATACGCTGGGGGCGTCTTCTGCCATGGCAGGGGCCTCGTTCCTCGCGCGGGTGTTCGAGACCGGGGCGGGGCAGGCCCTGATCGTGATCGGCTGCGCGGTCGGTGCCCTGTTCGCGGTGGTCACGCTGGCACTGTCGTTCGTTGCGTTTGCTCTCGTGCTCGACCGGGATGTCAGCGCGAGCCGGGCAATGGCCACCTCGCTGCGGGTTGCCGCGCGAAATCCGGTTCCGGTTCTCGGGTGGGGGGCCGTCGTTGTCGCAGCGCTCGTGCTCGGTGCCTTGCCGGGGCTGCTCGGCTTGGCCGTGGTGCTGCCCCTGCTCGGCCATGCCTCGTGGCACCTCTACCGCCGCGCCTTGCCGGATACCGCCCGTCATCCGGTTTGAGCCGAACCGGCGATCAGGGGATCGCCGATCCGTCGGTCAGGGCGGTGGGACGGCGCGCCGGGGCGCCGACCCGGAGCCGGCGGTCGAACAGGGACAGCGTGCCGCCGATCGCCATGATCAGCCCGCCGAACCAGAGTTCCGGGGCGAGCGGGTGGATGTTGAAGCGGAACTCGGCGGCGCCTGATTTGCTCATGCCCGCGAAGGTCGCGAAGATGTTGCGGACCCCGTCGGTGCGGATCGCGGCGATCACGGTCTGGGTCTGCTGCGCGGTGAAGTAATGCAGGGCGGGGCGCAGGGTCATGATCTTGTGGCCGTCGCGGGTGACCAGAACCGTGGCCTGGCGGGATTTGTAATCGGGGCCGGCGAATTTGTGGATCGATTCCAGCGTCCAGCTATAGCCGCCGAGGGCGACGCTCTGGCCGGGGCGGAGGACGGTGACGGTGTGGACCCGCAGCGTCATGCCCGCGATGCCGAGGACCATGATGCCGAAGCCGAGATGGCCGAGGATGGCGCCGGCCTGCGCGCGCTGGAGCCGGAAGATCCGTCCGAACGACTGGCCGAGCGGGACGCGGAACAGGCGGATTTTTTCGGCGAGGTCGACCAGTGCGCCGATGATCACCCAGACCGCGCCGGCGAGGCCGAGCGCGGCGATGGCGTGGCCGCGGAACAGCATGACGGCGAGGATGATGACGGCGGCGACCGCGCCGAGCCATAGTTTGCGGAGGATGGCGAGGGCATCGGCGCGCTTCCACGGCATCAGGGGGCCTGCGGCCATCGCGATGATCAGCGGTGCGGTGAGCGGCAGGACGGTGCTGTCGAAGAACGGCGCGCCGACCGAGAGCTGGATGTTGAACAGCAGGTCGGAGAAGGGCGGGTAGAGCGTGCCGGTGAAGACCACGGCGGCGATGATGCAGAGGAACACGTTATTGAGGATCAGCGCGCCCTCACGCGAGACCGGCGCGAAAACCCCGGTGGTGACCAGCAAAGGCGCGCGGATCACGAACAGGATCAGCGAGGCGATGATGGTGATGCTGATCAGCATCAGGAGGAAATTGCCCTGGGCCGGGGAGACCGCGAAGGAGTGGACCGAGTTGAGAATGCCCGAGCGGACCAGGAAGGTGCCGCAGAGGCTGAGGGCGAAGGTGGTGATGGCGAGCAGGATGGTCCAGACCTTCAGGGAATCGCGCTTTTCGACCACGATGGCGGAATGGATCAGGGCGGTGCCGGTGATCCAGGGCAGGAGCGCGACGTTTTCCACCGGGTCCCAGAACCAGAACCCGCCCCAGCCGAGCACGGTGTAGGACCAGAGCGAGCCGAGGCAGATGCCGGCGGTGAGGAAGGTCCAGGCGAACAGGGTCCATGGCCGGACCCAGCGGCCCCAGGCGGCATCGACGCGGCCTTCGATCAGGGCGGCGACGGCGAAGGCGAAGGCGATCGAGAAGCCGACATAGCCGACATAGAGGACCGGCGGATGGACCACGAGGCCGGGGCTCTGGAGCACCGGGTTGACGCCCGCGCCATGCAGCGGCGGCGGCCAGATCCGCTGGAACGGGTCGGACACGGTGAGGGTGAACAGCAGGAAGCCGGTCGAGACCAGGCCCATGACGCCGCAGACCCGGGCGCGCAGGCTGGAGGGGATGCCGCGACCGAACGCGCCGACGATGGCGCCGCAGAAGGATAGGATGAGGCACCAGAGCAGCATCGAGCCGTCATGATTGCCCCAGGTTCCGGCGATCCGGTAGAATAGCGGGGTCAGGCTCGATGAATAATCGGCGACGTTGCGCACGGTGTAATCGGAGACCACGCCGGCCCAGACGAGGGTGCCGAAGGACGCGGCGAGCATGAGGAACTGGCTGATCGCGAGGGCGGGGGGTGCGGCCATCACCCGCCGGTCGCGCAGCGGCGGGCCGAACAGGCCGAGGACCGCCTGCGCGATCGAAATGACGAAGGCGAGAACCAGGGCGAAATGGCCGAGAGCAGGGATCATGAACACGCCTTCATCGAGGGGAGATCGAAACCCATGCTGGCCGCAACGGTTCGGACATGAAAGGCCGGAACCGGCGGGATCACAGGCGTTTGATGGGCGGGGCCATAAACGATCCGTGAGCGGGGGCCGGGCATATTTGTTATGATGACGTAACGAAATGGGTGTGAATGGGCTATTTCGGGTGGACGATGAAATAATCGGGTGGGGTGAACCAGGGGTTATGGGTTTGGGCGCGGGGGCTGAAGGTGTGGTCGAGGAGGGATTGGATGGCATCGAGCGTAGGGGCGCGGAGCGGGGGGTCGGGTGGTTTGGGGATTCGTGGGTGTGGGG
>JAQTXO010000075.1 GCA_028688765.1 Acidiphilium sp.
CGGGCGCGACCCGGCGAACAGATGACCCTGAAACACCGTGCGCCCGGTTTCGGGGAAGGCCGGCGTCACCGGCACCACCGGCGCATCGTGGGCGGCGGCCAGCGCTTCGGTCACCGGCCCGATATTGCCGGCATCGGTCGAATCGAAAGTCGAGCAGATCTTGAACATGATATGCCGCGCGCCCTTGCCCCGCAGCCAGTCCAGCGCCGCCAGCGACCGTGCGACGGCGTCCGCTGACGGTATCGAGCGGGTTTTCAACGCGACCACCACGGCATCGACCGTCCCGAGCGCCAGCCCGGCATCGGGCACGCCGATCGTCTGGATCGTGCGCAGCCCCTGCCTGGTCAGCGTGTTCGCGAGATCGGACGCGCCGGTGTAATCATCGGCGATGCAGCCGAGCGTCAGGCTCATCGCCGCAGGGTCTCGAACCAGCCGAGCCCGTCCCGCGTCGCGCCGCGCGGGCGATATTCGCAGCCGACGATGCCGGCATACCCCAACCGGTCCAGCTCCTCGAACAGGAACGGGTAATTGACCTCCTCGCCATCCGGTTCGTGGCGCGAGGGTACGCTCGCGATCTGCACATGGCCGATCGTCTTGATATGGCGGCGCAAGCGCATGGTAATGTCGCCGTGCATGATCTGGCAGTGATACATGTCGAACTGGAGCCGGACATTGCCGAGGCCCAACGCGCCGATCAGCGCTGCCGCCGCATCGATGTCGTTGAGAAAATAGCCCGGCATGTCCCGCCCGTTGATCGGTTCGAGCAGCAGATCGATCCCGTGGGCCGCAAGCGTTTCCGCCGTGCGGGTAACCGCATCGCGGTAGCGTGTCATCGCGGCGGGGTCGTGCCGGTCGCCCAGACCGGCCATGAGATGCAGGCGGGTCACCCCGGTCGCGGCGGCGTAGTCGAGGGCGAGGGCGGTGCCCGCGATCATTTCATCGCGGCGCCCCGGCAGGCATGCAAGCCCGCGCTCGCCCGCCGCCCAGTTTCCCGGCGGCAGGTTGAACAGGGCCTGGGTGAGCCCGTGTCGCGCGAGGCGCGCGCCGATCGCCTCGGGCGTATGCTCGTAGGGAAACAGGAACTCCACCGCATCGAACCCCGCATCCGCCGCCGCGGCAAACCGGTCGAGAAACGCGTGTTCGGTGAACATCATCGTCAGATTAGCCGCAAACCGCGCCATGGCCGTGATCCCCAAGATAAGGAAAACCTGAATAAGTGAAAAAGGAACGACTTGCTCTATTTGCCGTCCGGCAGATCGATCCCCGAAATCATCGCAAACAACCGCGCCACCGAGGCATCGTCGTCCCGCCCCATCCCCGCTGCCGCCGTCATCAGGAACAATTGCAGCGCCGAACCCGCCATCGGCACCGAAAGCGGGGCCGCGCGCGCCATGTCGAGCACGATGCCGAGATCCTTGGTGAAAATATTCACAGCACTGCGCGGCGTGTAATCGGCATCGAGAATATGGGGCACACGGTTCTCGAACATCCAGCTGTTACCGGCGGAGCCGGTGATCACCTCGTAGAGTTTCCGCAGGTCGAGCCCGAGCGACGCCCCGAACGCCACCGCTTCGCACGCGGCGGCGATATGCACCCCGGCGAGCAGCTGGTTGACCATTTTGAAGCCCGCGCCCACCCCCGGCGCATCGCCCAGCTCATGCAGGGTCGCCGCCATCGCATCCAGCGCTGGCCGGGCCGTCGCGAAGGCGGCGGCGCTGCCGGAGGCGAGGATGGTGAGCTTGCCCTCGGCGGCTCGTGCCGCGCCGCCGCTGATCGGCGCATCGAGATAATGCTGCCCCAGCACTTCCAGCCGTGCGGCGAGGCCGCGCACCACATCCGGCGCCATCGTCGCGCAGGAAATGAACACGGCACCCGATTTCATCGCGGCCGCGCACCCATCCGGTCCGAACAGGACCGCTTCGGTCTGTGCCGCGTTCACCACCACGCACACCACCGCCGCCGCGCCGGATGCCGCCTCCGCCGGGGTCTTTGCGATCCGGCCACCGGCCGCCGCGAGGCGTTCGGCATTGGCGGGGACCACATCGTAGCCCGCGACCTCGAAACCGGCACGCAGGAGCGACGTTGCCATGCCGAGTCCCATCGAGCCGAGGCCGATCACGGCGATGCGGGTGGGGGTCATGTGCTGCTGCGGGGTTGGAGGACGAACCCGACATCGATCCGGCGCTGCGGCGGCGGTCTGCCATCGATCCGGCTCAGCAGCATCGCGGCGGCCTGTTCGCCGATCTGCTTGCGCGGCGAGGTGATCGTGGTGAGCGAGGGGGTGACCAGCGCACTCATCGGCAGGCCGTTGAACCCCGCGATCGCAATGCGCCCCGGCACCGCTATCCCGTCGCGCTGGGCGCGCAGGACCGCGCCCACCGCCATTTCGTCATTGGCGAAGAACAGCGCATCGACGTCAGGATGTGTTTGCAGAATATCGCCAAGCGCGTGCCATCCGACATCCTGGCCCGGGCCGCCGGGATATTCGAACAAAACGTCGCTCGCCCCGCCGATTTCGGCAATGTGCCGGCGCATGCCGTCATAGCGTTGCCGCGCCCGGTAATCGCCGCGCATCCGGGTGCCGACGAACCCGATCCGCCGATAGCCGCATGCGAGCAGATGCGCTGCCATCGCGGCACCCGCCTGCACGTGCGACAGGCCGACATTCATGTCGATGCAGCGGGCACCGTATTCCATGAATTCGACTACCGGCACATCGGCGTTCTTCAATAAATTTGTGGTGCGCGGCAGATGCCGCAGCCCTGCGAGCAGAACGCCCGGCGGCGCCCAGCCGAGCAGGGTCGATGCCAGTGCTGCCTCGCGGTCGAGATCGTAATCGGTGCTGCCCAGCAGCATCTGATATCCCGCCGCCTCGATCGTTTCCTGAATCCCCTCGATCACCTCAACGAACACGACATTCGAGAGGGACGGCACGATCACCGGAATCACCCGCGTCTTCGCCGAAGCCAGCGCGCCCGCCATCCGGTTCGGCACATAACCCAGAGCCTCGACCGCCGCGTTGATCCGCTCGCGCAAGGTCTCGGAAACCGCCTCGGGCGCATTCAGGGCCCGCGAGACCGTGATCGGCGACACTTGGGCGGCGGCGGCGACATGGTTCAGCGTCACGGCGGTTCGGCGGCCACGCCGCGATTCGCGCGGGCGCAACGAAGCGGACATTGGGTCCATAACCGGCGTGGGTCTCCAGCATTATACCGCGATGGCGCGCGGCTGTTTCGATTAACAATCACTATCGCGAAGTTTCCGCCCCGGCGCAAGGTGGTAGCGCTGTCAGTTCCGGGTTGCCCCACCTCTGCTCAATGCCTATACCAAGCGGATCGGCGCGACGGTCACCCCACGCCGACCATACCAGAACCAGAAATTTTCTCGTCCTTTCTACACCAGGGACAGCTTCCTTCTCCTTCGCAAAAGGCTTCTCATGACCAAAGAGAAAATCGGTTTCATCGGCGTCGGCTTCATGGGCCACGGCATGGCGAAAAACATCATCGAGGCGGGCTATCCGCTGACGATCATGGGCCACCGCAATCGTGTGCCGGTCGAGGAATTGATCGGGCGCGGCGCCACCGAAGCCAAGACCCCGAAAGCGCTCGCCGAAGCAAGCGACATCGTGTTCCTCTGTGTGACCGGCAGCGATCAGGTCGTGGCGGTGACCCAGGGGGAGGATGGCCTCGCCGCCGCCGGCAAGGCGCTGATCATCGTCGATTGCTCGACCTCCGACCCCTCGGTCACCACCAAACTCGCCGCCAGCCTCGCCGCACAGAACATCACCCTGCTCGATGCCCCGCTCGGCCGCACCCCCAAGGACGCCTGGGAAGGGACGCTCGATGTCATGATCGGCGGCGATGCCGACGATATCGCCCGCGTCCGCCCGATCATCGAAACCTTCTCCCAGCGCATGATCCATACCGGCCCGACCGGCACCGGCCATACCATGAAGCTGCTGAACAATTTCCTTTCGCTCGGCTATGGCGCGCTTTATGCCGAGGCTCTCATGCTCGGCGAAAAATCGGGTCTCAGCGCGGAGACGTTCCACAGCGTCATCACCGGCGGCCGGATGGATTGCGGCTTTTACCAGACCTATATGAACTACGTGGTCGGGCGCGATCGCAATGCGCATAAATTCACCCTCTCCAACGCGCTGAAAGACACCTCCTATCTCAATGCCTTCGCTCAGGCGCAGGGGGCGGCCAACCCGATCGCCGCCGCCGTGCGCAATTCCTATGCACTGGCGATCGGCACCGGCCATGGCGACGATTTCGTGCCGATGCTGTCGGATATCATCGCCGAACTGAACGGGCTGCCGCCGAAATCATGAGCGACTCCGCGCTGCGCGAGGCGATCTGCCGGTTTGGCCGCTCTCTGTTCGAGCGCGGCCTGACCCCCGGCGCTTCGGGCAATATCAGCGTCCGCCTCGAAGACGGCGGGTGGCTTTGTACGCCGACCGACGCCTCGCTCGGCTTTCTCGATCCCGCCCGGATCGCCCGGCTGGACCGCAACCGCATTCTGCTCTCGGGGGACCAGCCGACCAAGGAAATCCCGCTGCACGATGCGCTTTACGACACGCGGCCCGATGCCGGTGCCGTGGTTCACCTTCATTCCACCCACGCCGTGGCGCTCTCGACACTGCCCGATCTCGACCCTGCCGAAGTGCTGCCACCGATCACGCCCTACGTCGTCATGCGGGTCGGGAAACTCGCGCTGATCCCCTATCACATGCCCGGCGACCCGGCGGTGGGCTATGCCATTCGTGGTCTTGCGGGGCGGCATAGCGCGGTGCTGCTGGCCAATCACGGCCCGGTCGTCGCTGCCCGGAAACTCGATGCGGCCGTGTTCGCGATCGAGGAACTTGAGGAGACGGCCCGGCTGGTTCTGCTGCTGCGTAACCTGAACCCGCGTTTCCTCACGCCGGATCAGGTCGCGGCACTCGTGGCAAAATTCAGTCCGTAAGGGCGCGGGCCTTCGCACGTTCACGCACCGCCGCGACCAGAGGGCCGGTTTCGTCGTAGGCATGGCACGAATTGAGCAGAGCCGGGGGGATCTCCCACCGGTCCTCGCTGACGCCGCCTTCACGGGCTGCCTTGTGCGCGCGAAGGCTGAACATGGTCTGGATCGCGACGGTTGCGACCTGCTGGAGCAACTCGCGCAAATGGGTGCAGCCCTGGGTGCCGCCGACCCGTTCCATCGCACCTTTGAGGAAGCCGCGCCCGATGGTGAGGCCTTCGAGCCGGGCGAAGTTCGGGGCGACGCCGGGGCAGATGGCGTGCGGCGTCGAATCCATCGCGGCTTCGGCGCGCTGGACGGTCAGGCCCGTATCCACCGTGAGGCGCAGCCACATGCCGTGCAGGGCTTCACCGGCGTTGATCCGGCCGCGATCGTGGTTGGCGAAACTATATGTCTTGGTATCGGCCATATGGGCTTCGATATCGACCAGTCCGTCGGTGCGGAGGTAGCCGCGAATGGCGATGTCGCGCAGATGGAGCAATTCGCGGGATTCGGCTGGGGTGAGGGGCATCGGGTCTCTCATCTGTGATGTTGCCGCTTACGGTAAGGCAGCGGCGTTCGCCGCGCAAACGCGGGCCATTGCGATGTGCATGTCAGCCTTGCTGCACCAAATCGGACCCGAGGGATTGCCCGTGCGGCGGGGGCAGACAATGGTATCGCCGGTTCGGAACGGGGCTTCATGGAATATACCCACAAGCAGCGGCTACAGGTTATCACCGGCATCATCCTGTGCATGATGCTCGCGGCGATCGACCAGACCGTCGTGATCCCGGCGGTGCCGGCGATCGGGGCGGATCTGCACGGGTTTTCGCATCTGTCCTGGGTGGTCACCGCCTATCTGCTGACCTCGACGGCGACGACGCCGCTTTACGGCCGCCTGTCCGACCAGTTCGGGCGCAGGCGGACCCTGATTCCCTCCATCGTGGTGTTCGTCGGGGCGTCGTGCCTGTGCGCGGTTTCGCAGACATTGCCGGAGCTGGTCGGAGCCCGGGCGTTGCAGGGGATCGGCGGCGGCGGGTTGTTCGCGATTTCCCAGGCGGCGATCGCCGATGTGGTTTCGCCGCGCGAACGGGGGAAATATCAGGGCTGGCTCGCGGGCATGTGGGGCGTGGCCTCGACCGCGGGGCCGGTGGTCGGCGGGTGGGTGACCGATCATCTGACCTGGCGGTGGATTTTCTGGTTCAATCTGCCCCTTGGCATTGCGGCGCTGGTGCTCAGCCAGATCGGGCTGCGGCAATTGCGGCAGGTGACGCGCGGCGGCCGTATCGATTTCGAGGGGGCGGGATTGCTGACCCTGGCGGTGACCGCGTTTCTGCTCGGCCTGTCCTGGGGCGGGCATACCTATCGGTGGGATTCGGTGCCGGTGGTCGGCGTGTTCATCGCGGGGTTCGTGCTGATCGGGGCGCTGTGGTGGTGGGAACAGAAGGCGTCGACGCCGCTGCTGCCGGTGCGCCTGTTTGCCAACGGCTCGTTCAACCGGCTCGTGGTGATCGGGTTCATTACCGCGCTGATCATGTTTTCCGCGATCTTTTCGCTGCCGTTGTTTTTTCAGCTCGTGTTCCGGGCCAACGCGGCGCAGTCGGGCTGGGAGATCATGCCGTTTCTGGTGGCCAGCACGATCGGGGCGTTTGCGGCGGGCCAACTGGCGCGGCGGATCGGACGGACGAGGGGGCTGATGCTTGGCGGGCTGGGGGCGACCACGCTGGGGTTTCTGCTGCTCGGGATCCTGCCGGATACGCTGCCGCTCGGCCTGCTGGTTTTCGTGACGTTCGTGATGGGGGTGGGGCTGGGATTCGTGCTGCCTTCGACGCTGGTGGCAATCCAGAACGCGGCCTCCCGTGCCGATGTCGGCGCGGCGACCGCGACGCTGCTGCTGTTGCGGGCAATGGGAGGAGCGTTCGGCGCGACGTTGGCGGGAACGATTCTGACGATGCGGTTGGGCAATGCGATCGATGATCTGGGCAATGCCCATCGGACTGTGGCGGCAAGTTCGGCGCTGCCGGCAGCCTTCCACATCACGTTTCTGGCGGTGGCGGCGTTTGCGGCGGCGGGATTGCTGATCGGGGTCAAGGTGCAGGATGTGGCATTGCGCGAAACCCTGGATTCGGAACCCGAACCGATCGGTCACTGACGGAACGAATTGAGCAGACGTAATATCCATGTCATTCGCTTGCGCTTGTAACAGACGAAGCGAACGCCGACCTCCGTAATCCGAAGAGTTGCTTTGTAGAGCAACGGTTTTGTGAAGAACGCTTTTACACGGAGACCAACATGAACAAGATGATCAAGGCCGGTGTTCTGGCCGGGACAGCGCTTTTCGTCAGTTACGGTATCGCGATGGCGGATAGCGGCACGAGCACCCACAAGCTCGGCGGCACGCTGACCATGACCAACGGAATGCTGCGGACCTCGGGACTCGACGGCGCCACGATTTACAACAACAGCGGCAAGGATGTCGGGACGCTGAAGAATATTCTGATGAGCGATAGCGGCGGGGCGCCGATGGCGGTGGCGTCGGCGGACGGGCGGATGGTTTCGTTTCCCTTCAGCAAACTGAAGTTCGAGAAGAGCGATCCGAAATCGACCGCGAAAAACCCCGATTACAGCGTGGTTTATCCGGGTGCGACGACCGCCAAGCTCAAGGCGATGCCGAAATTTCATTATGACAGCGGCACGGCGGATTGATCAGTCTTTCGCCGATGTGATTTGTCGAACGGCGGCGGGCCTGGGATTTATTCCGGGTCCGCTTTTTTTTGGCTCTAATTGTTATTATGTGACAACGTAAGGCAGGGAAGGAAAGGCTACTTTTTTGAAAAAAAGTAGCAAAAAACTTCTGCTCCTCTGGGGCACGGGTGTTTTTCACGGCACGGGCCCAGATTCAAGAGAGTTTTTTGGTTCTTTTTTGCAAAAAAGAACCGCTTCCCTCGCCTTTCGCCACCCAACTTCTTTCGCAATCCTCGCAATGACAAAGCACGAATGTGATATGAAAGGTGTGCATTCGGGAGGGGCGTGGTGGCGGCGGTGGCGACGGCTTGCGGGCGTGCCGGGGTCGGAGCACGAGGGCGAAGTTTTGAGCGCGGCGCGACGGGCCGAAACGATCCGTCGGAAGATCGGGAAGGATTGGCTGGCGATTCTTACGCAGTCGAAGGGGTGAGGCGATGAAGTCGGGGATCAGGAAGAGCATCGAGTCGGTTGCGCAGCGTGCGGGGTACCAGGTGATTCCGCAGTGGCGGATGGATGGTTATCCGATGGCGCGGCATTTGAAGCATGTTTTCGAGGCGCTCGGGGTCGATCTGGTGCTCGATGTCGGGGCGAATCAGGGGCAGTACCGGGATTTTCTGCGAAACGAGGTCGGGTATTCCGGGGTGATTGCCTCGTTCGAGCCGATTCCGGAGTTGTGCCAGGCGTTGGTGGCGCGATCGCAGGGCGATCCGTCGTGGCATGTCCGGAACGTGGCGCTGGGGGCCGAGGCGGGGGCGTTGTCGTTCAATGTGACGAATACGACGGAGTTTTCCTCGTTTCTGACCCCGAGCCACGAGCAGACGAGCCGGTTTACGGAATCGAATGCGGTGGCGCGGACGATCATGGTGGAGGTGGAGACGCTGAACCGGATTTTGCCGGAACTGCGCGGGCGGCATCGGCCCCAGGGGATTTATCTCAAGGTCGATACCCAGGGGTATGACCGGCAGGTGATCGAGGGCGGGTTGGACGTGCTGGGCGAGTTCGTGGCGTTGCAGACCGAGATGAGCGTGACGCAGATTTATGACGGGATGACCGATTACCGGGAGATGCTCGGGTTTCTGCAGGCGCAGGGATTTTCACCGAGCGGCTTTTTCCCGTTGAACAGCGGGCGGCTTCTCAAGATGATCGAGTTCGATTGCTGCATGGTTAATAACCGCTGTTTGTGAGGGGCGGCCGGGGGATGCCAGTCCGCCGGGTAGAGGGCGCGGGCGCGATGGCAGGCGCTATCGTTACCAGCGCGAGGCGTTCCTGATTTTCTCATCGGTCTTGTATTGGCTGAGCGCGTAAACCGACCAGATAGCGGCGGGAATCCAGCCGATCAGGGTGATTTGCAGGACAAGGCAGATAAGTCCGGCGAACGGTCTGCCGATGGTGAAGAACTGGACCCAGGGGAGCAGGATCGCGAGGATCAGGCGCATGTGATGTTCCTTGTTCGTCGAGCCTGAGGCAGTCTATCGATCTTGCGCCGGGACGACTACGGAGGAAGGTGTGATTTTCCGTGTTGG
>JAQTXO010000076.1 GCA_028688765.1 Acidiphilium sp.
AGGCGCTGGCGGTTCACGGCGCGGCGCGCGGCAGTCTGCTCGCCGCGAAGCGGGTGTTCCGCTGCCATCCGTGGCATCCCGGCGGCATCGATCCGGTGCCGCCAGCCGACCCTCAAAAGGACGAAATGACGCTTCATGGATAATCGCCGGCTGCTGTTCGCAATCTCGATCTCGTTGGCGATCCTGGTGATCTTTCAGGTGGTGGGCGGTTATTTTCTGCCCAAGCCGCCGCCGAAGCCGCTGGTGCAGCATGCCCAGACCTCGGCCCCGCGTTCGGCCCAAAGTTCGGCGGCCACTGCCGCGAATGTCGCGGCCCCGGGAGCGCCCGCTGCGGTGACCACGGTTGCGGCGGCGGCAGCGCCGCGCCTGAAAATCGATGCACCGGCGATCAGGGGGTCGATGAGCCTGCTCGGCGCACGGCTCGATGACCTGGTTTTGACCAGCTATCACCAGACCGTGTCGAAGACCTCGCCGCTGGTGCAGCTTCTGTCGCGCCCGACTGGCAAAAAATCCTATTACGTCCAGTTCGGCTGGGATGCCGCCCCCGGCTCCAGCCTAGCCGTGCCGGGACCGCAGACGCTCTGGAAAAGTTCGGGCGGGGCGCTCTCGCCCAACCATCCGGTCACGCTGACGTGGAATAACGGCGCGGGGGTGACCTACGAACTGCTCCTCGCGGTCGATACCGAATACATGATCACGGTGCAACAGCGGGTGGTCAATGACGGGAAGGCGCCGATCGCGGTGTTTCCGTGGTCGCGGATCCGGCGGGATTATCTGCCGGCGGTCGAAGGTTCGTTCACCCTGCACAAGGGGCCGATCGGCGTGTTCAAGGGCACGCTGCACGAGATGGATTACGACGGGGTGAAATCGGGCGGCAAGCACCCCGAAGCCGGGCGCGCACCGGGCACCGCGTTCGAGGCGACCAATCTGGGCGGTTGGGCCGGGATTACCGGCAAATACTGGCTGACTGCGCTGATCCCGAGCCAGGGCACCGAAATGACCGGCGCCTATCGGTATCTTGCCCGGCCCGGTCATCCGGATCATGGCGCGTGGCAGGTCGATTACATGACCGCGAAGCCGATCGACGCTGCCCCCGGCGCGGCGGCGGAGACCACGCTGCACGTGTTCGCCGGGGCCAAGGTGCTGCATATTCTCAACGGCTACGAGCGGAAATATCACATTCCGTTATTCGAGCGGGCGATCGATTTCGGGTGGTTCTTCTTCCTGACCAAGCCGATTTTCATTGCGCTCGACTATCTGGCCTCGATTTTCGGCAACATGGGTGTCGCGATCATCGTGTTCACCGTCATGCTGAAGCTGGTGCTGTTTCCGCTGGTCGCGAAATCCTACCGCTCGATGGGGCGGATGCGCGCGGTGGCCCCGAAGGTCGCGGCGCTGCGCGAGCGGCTGAAGGACGATACGGTCCAGCAGCAGAAGGAGATCATGGCGCTCTACAAGTCCGAGGGCGTCAACCCGGCGGCGGGCTGCCTGCCGATGCTGCCGCAGATTCCGATTTTCTTTTCGCTCTACAAGGTGATTTTCATATCGATCGGGATGCGGCATGCGCCGTTCGTGTTGTGGATTCACGACCTCTCGGCGGAAGATCCCACCAATATCTTCAACCTGTTCGGGCTGCTGCCGTTCCATCCGAGCCGGTTTTCGCCGTTCCTGCATCTTGGCGTGCTGCCGATCATCATGGGGCTCACGATGTGGGGCCAGCAGAAGATGAACCCGCCGCCGCCGGACCCGACCCAGGCGAAGATGATGCAGTTCATGCCGGTGATCTTCACCTTCATGCTGGGCCGGTTCGCCGCGGGGCTGGTGCTGTATTATTGCGTCAACAACAGCCTGACGATTTTGCAGCAATGGCTGATCATGCGCAGCACCAACACCAGACCGCGCCGCCCCGCCGATGCGAAGGCCTGAGCATCGCCATGCCCGATGTCGCTCCGCCCGACCCTGCGATCACCGATGCCGAGGCGCTCGAAGCCGGGCGGCTGCTGTTCGCGCAGAACACCCAGTTCGTTCACGCTGCCCAGACTGTCGAAGGGCTGCTTGAGGCACGCGGTATCGAAGTTGCGCTCGCGGGGCGTTCCAACGTCGGTAAATCGACGCTGATCAACGCGATCACGGGCCATGTGGCACTTGCGCGCGTCGCCCAGGCGCCGGGGCGGACCCGGCAGCTCAATTTTTTCCAGGTCGGCGAGGGTCGTCTTTCGATCGTGGATATGCCGGGCTATGGCTATGCCGAGGCGCCCAAAGCGGTGAAGCGGGACTGGCAGGGGCTGATGTTCCGCTATCTGCGGGGCCGGCCCAACCTGCGCCGGGTCTTGCTGCTGATGGATGCCCGGATCGAGGACAAGCCGGCGGATCACACGATCATGGGCATTCTCGACAAGGCGGCGGTCGCGTTTCAGATCGTGCTGACCAAGGCCGACAAGATGAAACCCGAAACACTGGCGCGCAAGCACGAGGCGATCCTTGCGATTGCGCGCAAGCATCCGGCGGCGCTCAATGATGTCATCGTGACATCGAGCGAAACCGGGCTGGGGATTGCCGAATTGCGGGCGTCGATCGCCGCGCTGGTGGTTTGACGCCGGGCAGGTAAGGACTCCTTTTTTTGTAAAAAAAGAAACAAAAAAGCTCTTGCTCGTTTGGTTCGTACTCGTGAACACGCCCCTGCCCCAGATCAAAAAAGTTTTTTGCTTCTTTTTTACAAAAAAGAAGCGCTTCCTTCCCCCATCCCCACCACACTTGACCTCAGGCGCCGCCCGCCATAGACGGCCCCGAACCTCTGGGATCTCGCGCCGATGATCAATACCGACCGCCACGCCGACGCCGCCGAACAGGCCCGGATCGTGGCTCTCGCTTTGCCCTATCTGCGTCGTTATGCCGGGGCCACCATCGTGGTGAAATATGGTGGCCATGCGATGGGCGAGGAGGCGCTGGCCGATGAATTCGGGCGGGATATCGCGCTGCTCAAGCAGGTCGGGATCAATCCGGTCGTGGTTCATGGCGGCGGGCCGCAGATCAATGCGATGCTGTCGCGGCTGAAAATCCAGTCCACTTTCGTCGATGGGTTGCGGGTGACCGATGCCGCGATGGTCGAGGTGGTCGAGATGGTACTGGCGGGGACCGTCAATAAAATGGTTGCCGGGCTGATCAATCGGGCCGGGGCGCTGGCGGTGGGGATCTGCGGCAAGGATGGCGGATTGATCCGCGCGCGCAAGCTGACGCGCAACCGGCGTGCGCCGGAGGGGGCAATTGAGCATGCGCTCGATCTTGGGTTCGTGGGCGAGCCCGAACATGTCGATGTCCGGGTGATCCATGCGCTGACCGGGGCCGGGTTGATCCCGGTGATCGCGCCGGTGGGTGTGGGCGCGGATGGGGCGACCTACAATATCAATGCCGATACCGTGGCCGGGGCGATTGCCGGGGCGCTGGGCGCGAACCGGTTGCTGATGCTGACCGACGTGCCGGGGGTGCTCGATCGCGATGGCCGGTTGATGGCGGATCTGACGGTCGAGCAGATCGATGCGATGCGCGAGGACGGGACCATTTCCGGCGGCATGATCCCGAAAGTGGAGACGTGCATCGCCGCGGTCCGCGACGGGGTGAAGGGGGCGACCATTCTCGATGGCAGGGTTCATCACGCCTGCCTGCTCGAACTGTTCACCGAAGGCGGGATCGGGACGCTGATCCACGCCTGAGTGGCGGGGCGTCCCGATCCTTGGGTTCGTTCAGTCGTTACCGTCGATGACGGGCTGGTTGGACTGGGCCATCTGGGCCTGGTTGATCCGGCATGAGGCCGGGACCGTGCCGGAATAGCGCATCCAGTGCTGGGTCTGGCCGAAGATCGGCAGGCCGAGATAGCCGCGCAAGGCGAGTTCACCGGCGCGGGTGACGTGGAATTCCGCGTGGTATTGATTGCCGTTGCGCGGATCGACGATGCCGCCGTGCCAGGCCGCGCCGCGCGGGGCCGAGGGGCGGATCAGTTCGAAGCCGCACTGGGGCTGCCCCCGGTAATCGGTCGGGATTGCCGCGCCATGATCGAGCATCAGCCCGACGATATGGCCGCAGAGGCCCCCCTGGCTGGTGCAGGGCGCGATCTGGACCACGGCACCGCCGCGCCCGGTCAGCCAGTCGCCGACGGGGGAGTTCGCCGGGGCCGGGGCTGCGAGGGCGGCGCCAGCCCAGAATGTGCCAAGGATGAATGTTGCAGTCGCGAGCAAGCGTTTCATGACTAAAGTCCGTTATTCCTGTAAACCGTCCGAACGAGTGGACGAGCGTCGGGTTAACCTGAGTTAACTTCGCTTTCGAATGATAACTTACTCTACGATCGACGAATTGGAACGGATGCAAACCTCATGGGTTCCATGCAATCCTTGCGGAGGTTTCGATCGCGCTGTTGCAGAATCCTCACAGACGGGCTTGCTTCCGGTCGTTGGCGGACCAATAAAGCTAACCGCATCTCCATTTTTTCGGGCGGCGGCGTCCGATATCAGTTAGGACGTCCTGTATGACCCGATCGCTGCCGATGATTGCCCTGTGCGCCGCTTCGCTCTGCTATGCGGTTTCGGCTGCGGCGCAGACCACCCCCTCGTCAGCCTCGGGGTTTCCTTCCGGAACGTGGACGATCCAGGATGAGAATGCCTCGATCAGCACCCAGAGCCTGACCGATCGCTATTACGTCAATGGGTTGCACATCGGGTTCACCTCGCATGTCGGCGATGTGCCGGATGCGGTGGCGAATTTCGGGCATGATCTGCTCGGTGCCGGCGACCAGCGGATCAGCATCAGCCTGACGCAGAAGCTGTTCACGCCCAATTCGACCAATCTGATCGATCCGCCGACCAATCAGGAGCCGTATGGCGGCTCGCTGCTCGGGACGTTCGAACTGATTCAGGACACTTCCGGCAGCCGCACCGTTCTGGGCTTCGATGCCGGGGTGGTCGGGCGCGATGCCGGCGGCGAGATTGTCCAGAACGGGTTCCATTCGATCATCGGGCAGAGCGGCACCCATGGCTGGGCCTATCAGCTGCCTTCGGAACCGGCGTTCGATGTGCTCGCCTCGCGGACGTGGCGGGTGGGCATGGCGAAATTCGGCAACGGGCTTGAAATCGACGCCCTGCCGCAACTCGCCGGTGAGGTGGGAACCACCGAGGCGTATATTGAGCCGGCCATGACGTTGCGGATCGGCGAAGGGCTGAACTCGGATTTCGGCGCGCCGCTGCTTCGTCCCGGCCCTTCGGGTTCGGATGCGTATCGTCAGACCCGGCCTCTGGTGTGGTACGTGTTCGGCGGTGTGGCGGGCAAGTTCGTCGGGCATGACACGTTCCTGTCGGGGGCGGATTTCCAGTCGAGTCGTGCGGTGAACCCGACCCATGCGGTGGGACAGCTCGACGCCGGCGTTGCGGTGATCTGGCATGGGGTGCGGTTCAGCTATACCCAGGTGTTCCAGACCCGGCGCTATGTCGGTCAGGTCGGTGGCATCCACGAGTACGGATCGCTCGCGGTTTCGGCCAAATTCTGAGGCCCGGGCCGGCAGATCCCGCCGGACGCGGCGCTTCCGTTCACGGATAATCGAGCGTCATGCGCAAATTTCCCCTTCCCCATCGGGGCGAGGTGTGGATATGCTGCGTTCAGGTATGGATTGAGATAAGGTTGATGTCTGGCTCTGATCGTCGTGGCACTGGCAATGGTCTTGGAACCGGGGTGGCAACCCGGACACGGACCAAGACGCGCAAACCGGCCCTCTACAAGGTGCTGATGCTCAATGATGACTATACGCCGATGGAATTCGTGATCCATGTGCTTGAGCGGTTTTTCTCGAAGAGCCGCGAGGAAGCGACGCGGATCATGATGCATGTGCACCGCCGGGGTGTGGGCGTGTGCGGGGTGTTCACCTACGAAATCGCCGAGACCAAGGTGACCCAGGTGATGGATCTGGCCCGGCAGAGCCAGCACCCGCTGCAATGTACCATTGAAAAAGAATAGACTTTTGGAAAAGACCGCGACCGCCGATATTTTTGCAGATGTGATCCAGGTTTGGTCATCATTGCGAAAGATTTGCGCGGTATCATGTGTCTGTTCTGATACGCTGACACGACTGCCCACAACGACTCGTGATTTCGCGGCGGACCCGCCGTATCGGGCTTGACCAGGGCGGCATGGGCCGCTTGCCGGAAGCCCGGCTAGGAGTGAATTGGATATGCTGTCTCGCAACCTGGAACAAACCCTGCATCGCTCTCTGGCATTTGCTGCCGAGCGGCGCCATGAATACGCCACACTCGAACATCTGTTGCTCGGCCTGATCGACGATGCCGATGCGCTCACCGTGCTGCGCGCCTGCGGTGTCGATATCGAACGGCTCCGCCGGGAGACGACCGAATTTCTCGACAAGGACCTTGCCGGGCTCGCGACCGACCGTGCCGGTGACCCCAAGCCCACCGCCGGCTTCCAGCGCGTGGTCCAGCGCGCCGCCATCCATGTCCAGTCCTCCGGCCGCGACGAAGTGACCGGCGCGAACGTGCTGGTCGCGCTGTTCTCCGAGCGCGAGAGCCATGCGGTGTATTTCCTGCAGGCGCAGGACATGACCCGGCTCGATGCGGTGAATTTCATCAGCCACGGCATTGCGAAATCGCCGGGACGCTCGGTGCCGCGCACGCCTTCGGGCAGCAGTGCCGAAAATCCCGAGGCCGAGACCGAGCAGAAGCCCAAGCGCGGGCAGGACGCGCTGGCCAATTACTGCGTCAACCTCAACAAGAAGGCCCAGTCCGGCAAGATCGATCCGCTGATCGGGCGCGAGATGGAAATCGAGCGCACCATCCAGATCCTGTGCCGCCGCTCGAAAAACAATCCGCTGTTCGTGGGCGATCCCGGTGTCGGCAAGACCGCGATCGCCGAGGGGCTGGCCAAGCGCATCGTCGATGGCGATGTGCCGGAAGTGCTGGCCAAATCCACGATCTACTCGCTCGATATGGGCGCCCTGCTCGCCGGAACCCGCTATCGTGGCGATTTCGAGGAGCGGCTGAAGGCGGTGGTGTCCGAACTCGAAGCGTTGCCGGGGGCGGTGCTGTTTATCGATGAAATCCACACCGTGATCGGCGCGGGTGCGACGTCGGGCGGGGCGATGGATGCCTCGAACCTGCTCAAACCGGCTTTGTCGTCCGGGGCGCTGCGCTGCATCGGATCGACCACCTACAAGGAATTCCGGACCTATTTCGAGAAGGATCGGGCGCTGGTCCGGCGGTTCCAGAAGATCGATGTCAATGAACCCTCGATCGACGATGCGGTGAAGATCCTGCGCGGCCTCAAGGGGGTTTACGAAAAACACCACAAGGTCCGCTATACCGACGATGCGATCCGCGCCTCGGTTGAGCTTTCGGCGAAATACATCCACGACCGCAAATTGCCGGACAAGGCGATCGACGTGATCGACGAGGTCGGGGCTTCGCGGATGCTGCTGCCGGAAAACAAGCGGCGCAAAACCGTGACCTTGCGCGATGTCGAGGAAATCGTCGCCAAGATTGCGCGGATTCCGCCCAAATCGGTATCGGCGGACGACAAGGAGACGCTGCGAACTCTGGAGCGCGACCTCAAATCGATGGTGTTCGGTCAGGATTCTGCAATCTCGGCGCTCTCCGCCGCGATTAAACTGGCGCGCGCCGGGCTGCGCGACGCCGAAAAGCCGATCGGGTGCTACCTGTTCTCCGGCCCGACCGGCGTCGGCAAGACCGAAGTGGCGCGGCAGCTTGCGAGTACGCTCGGGATCGAACTCACAAGGTTCGACATGTCGGAATACATGGAGCGGCATTCGATTTCGCGGCTGATCGGCGCACCGCCGGGCTATGTCGGGTTCGATCAGGGCGGCATGCTGACCGATGCGATCGATCAGCATCCGCATTGCGTGCTGCTGCTCGATGAAATCGAAAAGGCCCATCCGGACCTGTTCAACATCCTGTTGCAGGTGATGGATCACGGCAAACTGACCGACCATAATGGCAAGAATGTCGACTTCCGCAACGTCATCCTGATCATGACGACCAATGCCGGGGCGGCGGATATGGCCAAGGCCGCGATCGGGTTCGGGCGCGAGGTGCGCGTGGGCGAGGATGAAGAGGCGATCAAGCGGATGTTCACGCCGGAATTCCGCAACCGGCTGGATGCGATCATTCCGTTCGCTGGCCTGACGCCGGAGATCGTGGCGCAAGTGGTCGAGAAATTCGTCATGCAGCTCGAGGCCCAGCTGGCCGACCGCAACGTGACGATCGAGCTTTCCTCCGCGGCCAAGGAATTCCTGGCCGAACGCGGCTACGATCCGCTCTACGGCGCGCGGCCATTGGCCCGGGTGATCCAGGAGCTGATCAAGAAGCCGCTGGCGGAGGAACTACTGTTCGGCAAGCTGGCGAGCGGTGGCGCGGTGAAGGTGAGTTTCCGCGACGGCGCCCTGGCATTCGATATCGCCGAGGCACCGAAGGCGGCCTTGCCGAAGCCGGAAAGCGATCAGGAAGAACAATCCCCGCCGCAGGAAGTTCAATAATCCTACGGCAGTACGGCAAAGGACCGGTCGTGGCGCAGGCTGCGACCGGTTTTTTGTGCGTGGTCAGCGCAGCGGTGGGGTGCGGACCCGGTAGAGGGTGAAGCCGGTGGCGCGGTTGGTCCCGGCGGGTTTCAGCCATTTCGGGATGTGATGATGGGCGAGCATCGTCCACAGGGCCGATCGCGGTGCGCCGGTAAGCGGCGGCGGGTCGGGCGCGTCGTTACAGAACAGGACGAAGCGGGCATCGGTGGCGCGAACCGCAGCGGGCAGTCGCCCCGCCGCATCGGCGCGCCACGCATGATACGCCAGAAGATAGAACGCCACGCCATGCTGATAGAGCGACCCGACGCCAATGATCCGGCTTCGGTAGAGCAGTTCCGGCACATCCTCGACCGGGGCAAGCACCACCGCTCCCGCTGCGGGGCGGAGCAAAGGGCCGATGTGGCGGAGATGGCAGGCTTTCACCGGTGCGGCGTGTGGGATGCTGGCGAAAGCCGGCGTGTAGGGAGCGAACAAGGTGACCGCGATCATCGACACTCGGGCGAGCGCGGCGCGGCGAGGCTGGCGCGACCAGCGAGCCGAGGCGTCCGCGAGGGCGACCGGCAGAAGAAGGGCAGCCGCAGCGGCGGGGTAAGGCGCGAAAATCACGAATCGCGCCGTCAATCCCAGGGCAAGGCCGGTGCCGAGGGCGCCGATCAGCCAGACACCG
>JAQTXO010000077.1 GCA_028688765.1 Acidiphilium sp.
ACCACCACCCAACGGGTGATCGACCGGGTTCATCGACACGCCACGGTTATGCGGCCGCCGGCCCAGCCAGCGATTGCGCCCGGCCTTGCCGAGTTCCTGGTTCGAATGGTCCGGGTTCGACACCGCACCGATCGTCGCCATGCACTCGCCACGGATCAACCGCAGTTCGCCCGACATCAGCTTGACCTGGGCATAACCCTGGTCCTTGCCGACCAGCTGCGCAAACGTCCCAGCCGACCGCGCCATCTTGCCACCGGCGCCCGCCTTCAGCTCGATGTTGCAAATGATCGTGCCAACCGGAATGGCAGACAGCGGCATCGCATTGCCCGGCTTGATATCGACCTTCAGGCCAGAAACCACCTGATCGCCAACCTTGAGCCGCTGCGGTGCCAGAATGTACGAAAGTTCGCCATCGGCATATCTCACCAGCGCCAGGAACGCCGAACGATTCGGGTCATATTCCAACCGCTCGACCGTCGCCGCCACATCGAATTTGCGGCGCTTGAAATCGACCAACCGGTAAGTCCGTTTATGTCCACCGCCCCGGAAATAGCTGGTCGTCCGGCCATGATTGTTGCGCCCGCCGGTGGAGTGCTTGCCTTCGGTCAAACCCTTGACCGGCTTGCCCTTCCACAATTCCGAGCGATCGATCAGAACGGTGCCGCGCAGGCTCGCCGTGACCGGTTTGAAATGTTTCAATGCCATCGGTTTCGCCTTACGCCAGACGCGTCGTGAAATCGATCGACTGGCCTTCGGCCAGCGTCACGAACGCTTTTTTCACATCAGACCGCTTGCCCGGCCGACCCTTGAAGCGCTTCGCCTTGCCCTTCTGGATCAGCGTGTTCACGCCATTCACCTTCACGCCGAACAACCCCTCGACCGAGGCCTTGATCATCGGCTTGGTCGCATCGATCGCAACCTTGAACCCGACCTGATTGCGCTCCGAAAGGGCGGTCGCCTTCTCTGTGATCAGCGGTCCGCGGATCACATCGAACATCGCCTCGCGCGACAACACGGGCTTCTTTGCCGCCGGTGCCTTGCTCACACTGGTGCTCATGCCGCGATCTCCTCATGCGATGCTTCGCCAACCGGAACTTTCCCCGCCAGGCGTAGCTTCAAACCCTCAAGACCGGCCGTCGTGATCGCCAGAATATCGTGGTGGAGAATGTCATACACATTCGCCCCCACCACCGGCAACACATCAATCCCGATCAGATTGCGGCTCGCCCGGGCAAACCCGTCATCGACCACCGCATCCACCACCAAAGTCCGGCCCCAGCCGAGCTTTTTGATCTTGCTGCTTAGCTCGGACGTCCTGGCGACACCCGCAACCGTATCCAACACGACCAGCTTACCTTCGAGCGCCTTCTGCGACAGCGCGAAAATCAACCCGAGCCGGCGCACCTTCTTGTTCAGCGAATACCCATGATCCCGCACGACCGGACCATGCACCACACCACCGGTACGGAACTGCGGAGCGCGCAACGAACCCTGACGCGCATTACCGGTACCCTTCTGGCGGAATGGCTTCTTCGTGGTGCCCTGCACCTCGCCCATGCCCTTGGTCTTATGGGTGCCGGCGCGGCGTTTCGCCAACTGCCAATGCACCACACGTGCCAGAATATCCGGCCGCGGCGCCATGCCGAAATACTCGTCCGGCAGTTCGATCTTGCCGGCGGTCTCGGCTTGCAGATTATAAATATCGTATTCCATCGTCTCAGCCTTTCAACGCGGCAGGATAGGCCGCATCGGCCGGACGGGCTTTCTTCACCGCGTCGCGCACGAACACATAGCCGTTTTTCGCACCGGGAATGCCGCCCTTGATCATGATCAGGCCGCGCGCCTCATCGACCGCTGCAATCTCCAGATTCATCGTGGTGATCCGCTTGTCACCCAGATGACCCGCCATCTTCTTGTTCTTGAAGGTCTTGCCCGGGTCCTGACGATTACCGGTTGAACCGAGCGAGCGATGGCTGATCGAAACGCCATGCGAGGCTTCAAGACCAGCAAAGTTCCAGCGCTTCATGCCGCCGGCGAACCCCTTGCCCTTGCTGATGCCCGCGACATCGACCTTCTGGCCCGCCGTGAAATGAGTCGGCGACAGCACCGCACCGGTCTCCAGCACGGCATCATCCGCCACGCGGAACTCGACCAACTTCATCGCCGGTTCGACCTTCGCGTTCGCATAATGACCCTTCATCGGCTTGGACACGTTCTTGGTCTTGGCATGGCCAAACCCCAGCTGAACCGCCGCATAGCCATCGGAGTCCACAGTCTTCGCCATCACCACCCGCACGTCGTCCATGTGCAGAACGGTGACCGGCACATGGGTGCCGTCATCCCTGAACAACCGGGTCATCCCCAGCTTCTTTGCAATAATACCGGTGCGCATCACACTACTTCCAGATATCAGATCTTGATTTCGACATCGACGCCGGCCGCAAGGTCGAGCTTCATCAGCGCGTCAACCGTCTGCGGGGTCGGATCGACAATGTCGAGCAGCCGCAGATGAGTGCGGATTTCGAATTGTTCACGGCTCTTCTTGTCGACATGCGGCGAACGGTTGACGGTGAAACGCTCGATATGCGTCGGCAGAGGAATCGGTCCCCGAACCTGCGCGCCCGTCCGCCGTGCGGTGTTCACGATCTCCTTGGTGCTGTTGTCGAGCACCCGGTGATCATACGCCTTGAGGCGAATACGGATATTCTGATTGTCCATCGTCAAAACCTATAGTCGTTACAAAGAGCGGGGGTAGAAAGCCAAAAAACCACCCCGCCCACCGGCATGAACCGGAAGGCGGGGCTGTATCAAACCGAAGTCTACTTCGTGACCTTGGCGACGACGCCCGAACCAACGGTCCGGCCGCCTTCACGAATAGCGAAGCGAAGCCCCTCATCCATAGCAATCGGCGCGATCAACTGAACGTCGACCGTCACGTTGTCGCCCGGCATCACCATCTCGACACCATCCGGCAAGGTCACCACACCGGTCACGTCGGTGGTACGGAAGTAAAACTGCGGGCGGTAGTTGGTAAAGAACGGCGTATGACGGCCACCCTCTTCCTTATTCAGAATATACACCGAACCCGAGAAATTGGTGTGCGGCGTGATCGAACCCGGTGCGGCCAGAACCTGGCCACGCTCGACATCTTCGCGCTTCGTGCCGCGCAACAGCGCACCAATGTTGTCGCCAGCCTGGCCCTGATCGAGCAGCTTGCGGAACATTTCAACGCCGGTAACGATCGTCTTCACGGTGGCCTTCAGACCCACGATCTCGACTTCGTCGCCAACCTTGACAATGCCGCGCTCGACGCGGCCGGTCACCACTGTGCCACGACCCGAGATCGAGAACACGTCTTCAACCGGCATCAGGAACGGCTTGTCGATCGGGCGTTCCGGCTGCGGAATATACGCATCGACCGCCGCCATCAGCTCGATCACAGCCCGCTCGCCGATTTCCTGCTGCTTGTCTTCCAGCGCGCACAGCGCCGAACCCTTGATGATGGGAATATCATCGCCGGGATACTCATACTTGTTCAGCAGATCGCGCACTTCCATCTCGACCAGCTCAACCAGGTCGGGATCGGCCATGTCCATCTTGTTCAGGAACACCACCAGCGCCGGCACACCAACCTGACGGGCGAGCAGAATATGCTCGCGAGTCTGCGGCATCGGGCCATCGGCGGCCGAAACCACCAGAATGGCGCCATCCATCTGCGCCGCACCGGTAATCATGTTCTTCACATAGTCAGCATGGCCGGGGCAATCGACATGGGCATAATGCCGGTTCGCCGTCTCATACTCGACATGCGCGGTCGCGATCGTGATGCCACGAGCGCGTTCTTCCGGCGCCGCATCGATGCTATCATAGGCACGGAACGTCGCCCCGCCCGACTTTGCCAGCACCTTGGTAATGGCCGCAGTGAGCGACGTCTTGCCATGATCGACGTGGCCGATCGTACCGATGTTGCAGTGCGGCTTGTTCCGCTCGAATTTAGCCTTGGCCATGGGTATCTCCGTCTCGTATTAGGGTCAGCGCCGCATCAGACCGGCGACAGATCAGTTTCCGTTTACCAGCGATAATGGCTGAACGCCTTGTTGGCTTCGGCCATGCGATGCGTGTCTTCACGCTTCTTGACTGCCGCACCACGGTTGTTCACCGCATCCAGCAATTCGTTCGACAACCGGTCTTCCATCGTATGCTCGCCACGCTTGCGTGCACTCTCGATAATCCAGCGGATCGCCAGCGCCTGGCGCCGCTCGGTCCGCACCTCGACCGGAACCTGATACGTCGCCCCACCAACCCGGCGCGATCGCACCTCGATCGCCGGTTTCACATTGTCCAACGCCTCGTGAAACATCCGAACCGGATCGGCGTTATTGCCGCCCCGCTTCTTCAAACTATCGAGCGCGCCGTAAACGATGCTCTCAGCGGCCGATTTCTTGCCATCGTACATCAGTACGTTCATGAAACGATTGATCACCACGTCTCCGAATTTCGGATCGGGCAAAACCTCGCGCTTGGTCGCGGAATGACGTCTGCTCACGAACTCTCTCCTTACTTCGGCCGCTTCGCGCCATACAGCGAACGACGCTGACGACGCTTGGCAATGCCCTGGGTATCGAGCACGCCACGCAGAATATGATAACGCACGCCCGGCAAATCCTTCACGCGACCGCCACGGATCAACACCACCGAGTGCTCCTGCAGATTATGCCCCTCACCTGGAATGTAACTCACCACCTCGTAGCCGTTGGTCAGGCGCACCTTGGCGACCTTACGTAGCGCCGAGTTCGGCTTCTTCGGGGTCGTGGTATAAACGCGCGTGCAAACACCGCGCTTCTGCGGGCAGTTCTGCAGAGCCGGCACCTTGTTGCGCTTGGCCCGAACTTCACGCCCCTTGGCGATCAACTGATTGATAGTCGGCATGCACTAGTCGTCCTTCTGGCCTAAATCCGTCTCGCCGGCGTCACCCGTCGCGCGCTCATAGAAACACCGCAGGGCGGAGAATACTCCACCTGCGGCAACCCAGACCCGCAACCTAAGTCACCCCTGTGAGCGACGGCGCCGCAAGCATGAGAATAATGAACGGCGCGACCGGAACGCCCCGCGTCTCGCTGAGGCGCAACCCTTAAGAGGCGACTGCGGCAGAGTCAAGTCGATTCCCGCCCCAAGAAGGCATTCATCCCTGGCCAACCGGCGACAACGGTTGAGCCAGCCGATGGTTCGCTCAACGATCCAGCGCTTGGGCACAACGACGAACTTTCCGATATCGGAGCGCTTGACGATCTCGACATTGATCTGAGCGCACACGCGGCCCAGCCCTTCCTGGAATTTCGGCCCTTGATAGCCACCGTCGGCATAAAGCTTGAGCAGAAAGGGAAACAGACCGAACCGCGTTCCCATCAGCATCATGCCGCCGTCCCGATCCTGGATGTCGGCGGCGTGGACGATAGCGCAAAGCAGCAGGCCTTGCGTGGCTACCAGGACATGGCGCTTCTTGCCGTTGATCTTCTTGCCCGCACCGAACCCCGACGGATCGATATGAACCCCCCTTTTTCCGCGCTCTTGACGCTCTGGCGGAGAAGGCAAAGGTTCCGTTGCCGTAGGCAATGGAAAGCCTTCGGAGGTTGTCAATGATCGCAGCCGTCGGACTGGCCGCGCGGTCAACTTGTTCGCGACATCTGACGTACAGCGCATGATGAGTGCGATCGAGCGTGCCATCCTCGTTCCAACGGCGAAAATAGTCGTTCACCGTGCTGCGCGGGGGCAGATCTTTCGGCAGCGACGCCCATTGGCAACCGGTACTCAGGATGAACATCAGCCCGTTGATCACCTGCCGCTCATTCACCGTACGCTTGTTACCGCCACGCTTGGCGGGCGGGATCAGCGGGCCGATGATCGCCCACTCGTCATCCGTCAAATCGCTCGGATAACGCATCCTGCTGCGATCATATCGGGCACGGTTTTCGTTCGTCCACATCGTGCTGCTCCTGCGAATCGGGCAGTCGCCATAGAATCATAAATGACTCCAAAGATTCAAGGTGTTCCCGGATGGACACTCAGGCCTGGGTTCCGTTCACCAAGGTATAAAAGCATGGTGGGTGGGGGGTGAGAAAGGGATTTCTGGTGGCGCGATGGCGGTGCGGCGGGGTTCGATTGCGCGGGTCAGGAGCTCGGGGCGGCGATTGACCGTGACGAAACAGGCGCCTCCGGCGATGCGGTTGCGGCGGTCGTCGGGCATGGGTGGAGAGGGTCGGGGATTTGAAAAAAGAGGCGGATGACGCTTCGCTCTTCCGCCCTACGCTTGCTGTTTTTGTCTTCTGGACTTGGTGTTGCGCATGCGGCGGGGGTGGATGATGGGCTTCGCAAGGGCTCTGCCCATCCTACTTGCTACTTGCCTGCTGGCGGCACCTTCGCGTTCAGATCTTACCGAATTCCGGCAGGAATTGGTTACCATCCTTCTTTTTCTTCAGGTCGATTGGTGTCTTCGTCCCATCGGCCCACAAGATATTGCCGTAATTGGTGTTCGACCCATCGTGTTCGCCGTAGCCTATCACTACGATCGGTCCAGGGCGGGCGTTTGTGTAGCGGTAGAACACGGTCATATGTTTGCCGTACTCGACTTCCGACACCATATCTGTCTTCGCGGTTTTCCGCTTCTCGTTCATGCTATTAATTGCATCGCTGTTTTCAAAGTGACCTGATCCACGTAGCGTGACATGCCAGCAAGTCAGGGATCTTGCTTGGGCTCCGGCCTGATAATTCCGATCTTTCGACGATCCTTTGGCCTTGATGTCATTGCCGACTCGGATGTTGCTTATAATCCCGGAGTCAGGGGGCGTTGTGTCAGTAATACTCTTAATCTGCAACCAATAATCCTGACTGACCGCGATATTGGCCAAAACCCCGGCCAGAGTGACTTTACACCCGACATAATCCGAACCCGTCGTGGGCTTGATCTTTTGCTTCGTGCCTTTAGTCATTTCAAAATTACTCCGTCAGGTCTTTAAAAAGCCAAATGCAGGTCGGCCCGGCGCTTTGGTGCCGGGCCGACCTGCGAACAATCAGCTCATCTTCATAGTCTTGAGGTCGAAGTTCACGACGCTCTGGGTGCCTGCCGAGCCGTCGTCTTTCATCGGGATGGACACGAAGCTGATGGAGGAGTAGTTCAGCGAGAGCGACTCGTTCGGTTTTTCGCCGCCCGAAGACATGCTCAAGCCCGACATGATGACATCCTTCATTTTCACTTCGAGATATTTATCCGAACCGGAGCCGGCCTTGTTGGTGCGGACGAACACGATGTCGACGTCTTTTGCGCCGCCGCTGAGGGCTTCCTTCAGCAGGTCGGGGCTCGAGATGTCGTAGTCCTTGGTAATCGTGACTTCCGAAAGGCTGGGCAGGCTGGATTCACGGCCTTCGCCGCTGCCGGACTGCATGGCAACGCCGCGCCCGACACCCCATTGCACGCTGCTCAGTTCGATATAGTTGGTGAAGCCCTCTGTGGTCACGTCGCCGTTGATCGCGGCATATTTCATGTAGACAGCCATTGGTCTTTCTCCTGCTGGGTTGAAACTTAGCTTAGTTCGTAGCGGAACGACCCATCGGGACCAATTCCGACTTTGACGTGGGAGATCGCCTCGCTCGCGGCCATACGGGCCAGGACCTCTGCCGAGAGTTCGGGCAGGAGGGTGCGCGAGAGGATGTTTTCCACGTTGCGCGCGCCGGAGGAGGATTCCTTGCAGCGCGCGGCAATGGTTTCGACCAGAGCGGGGTCGTATGTGAAATCGGCCTTGTACGACGCGCGCACCCGGCGGGCGATTTTCGCGAGTTGGAGGCCGACAATCTGGCGGATCACCTCGTCCGAGAGCGGGAAATAGGGGACGATGGTGACGCGGCCGAGAAAGGCGGGTTTGAAATGCTTGGCGAGCTCCGGGCGGAGGGCTTCGGCGAGGCCTGCGGCATCCGGCGCGGTTTCGCGGTCGGCGAAGAGTTTGTCGATCAGGTCGGTGCCGGCATTCGAGGTCATGATGATGACGGTGTTCTTGAAGTCGATGTCGCGGCCTTCGCCGTCCTTCATGTTGCCTTTGTCGAACACCTGGAAGAACACGTCCTGCACGCCGGGATGGGCTTTTTCCATTTCGTCGAGCAGGATCACCGAATAGGGGCGGCGGCGGACCGCTTCGGTCAGGACGCCGCCTTCGCCGTAGCCGACATAGCCGGGCGGGCTGCCCATCAGGAGGGAGACTTTATGCTCCTCCTTGAACTCGGTCATGTTGATCGTGGTAATGTTCTGTTCGCCGCCGTAGAGCAGGTCGGCCAGGGTAAGGGCGGTTTCGGTCTTGCCGGTGCCCGATGTGCCGACCATGAGGAAGACGCCGATCGGCTTGCGCGGGTCGGTGAGTTTGGCGCGCGAGGTGCGGATGGCTTGCGCCACGGCTTCGAGCGCATGGGGCTGGCCGACGATGCGGCGCTCCATGGTGGATTTCAGGTTGAGGACGGTGTTGATTTCATCGGACTGCATGCGCCCGGCGGGGATGCCGGTCCAGCTTTCGACAATCTCGGCGACGGCCTGGGCATCGACCACCGGGAAGATCAGGGGCATTTCGCCCTGCGAGGCTTTGAGTCGCGACGTGAGCGCTGCAAGGGTCATGCGAAGAATTCCTTTGTCTTCCTCCGGCGACTTTTCAGCGGGCTTCTCAAGAATCGCCGCATCACCCTCCGACGATGAAGGCGGTTCGTTTGCGACGGGAGCGGATTCCGGCTCAGGTTCGGCTTCGGGAGCTTCCAGGCGGGTTCTCAAAGCGGCGATCTCGGTCGCGAGTTCCTTTTCGGCAGCGTAACGCGCTTCCAGACCCGTAAGGTCGTTGATCAAACTAGCGCGTTCCTCCGCGAGTTCCGCGACCCGTGCCGCGTGGTCGCCGCCGCTCGCGGTCTCGCGGTGGAGGATGGCGGTTTCGGTTTCGATCAGGTCGAGGCGGCGTTTGCGGTCTTCGATCGGGGCGGGTTCGGTGGCCTGGCTCATCGAGACGCGGGCGCAGGCGGTGTCGATCAGGGAGATCGCCTTGTCGGGCAGTTGGCGCGAGGGGATGTAGCGCGCGGAGAGGCGGACGGCTTCGCTCACCGCTTCGTCGAGGATGCGGATTTTGTGGTGTTTTTCGAGGGTGGCGACGAGGCCGCGGATCATGGCGGTGGCCATCGGCTCCGAGGGTTCCTCGACCTTGACGACCTGGAAGCGGCGGGCGAG
>JAQTXO010000078.1:0-3567 GCA_028688765.1 Acidiphilium sp.
CTGACGATCTCGGTGGCGGCGGCGATCTCGCGCCGCTGCCGGAATGGCGGCTCGGCGATCTGTATGGCGGCACCGAGGATCCCGCGATCGAGGCGGATTTCGTGGCGATAACCGCCGCGTGCGGGGCGTTCGGGGCAGATTTTCGCGGGCGGGTGAGCGAGCTCGATGCGGCGGGGCTGGCCGGGGCGATCCGGCGCTATGAGGCGCTCGAACAGCGGTTGGCGCGGCTGCATGCCTATGCGCAGCTCGTGTTCAGCGCCGATGCGAGCAGTGCCGTTTCGGGGCGGTTCTATCAGTCGGTGACCGAGCGGATCACCGCGATCGGCACCGGGCTGTTGTTTTTCACCCTTGAGATCAACCGGATCGAGGATGGGCCCTTCGCGGCGCTGGCCGATGAGGGCGCGCTTGCCTTGTATGCGCCGTGGCTGCGCGATTTGCGGGAGGGACGGCCGCATCAGTTATCCGACGATCTGGAGCGCCTGCTGCACGAAAAGGATGTGACCGGCCATGCCGCGTGGTCGCGCCTGTTCGATGAGACGATCGCGGCGCTGCGGGTGCCGATCGGGGGGGAGGACTTGACCCTGAGCGCGGCGCTCAACCGCCTGTCCGACCCCGACCGGGGGGTGCGGGAAGCGGCGGGGCGGGCGATCGGGGTGGTGTTGCAGCGCAATGCCCGGCTGTTCACCCTGATCACCAACACGCTCGCCAAGGACAAGGCGATCGAGGATGGCTGGCGGCATTATCCCACCCCGATCTCGGCGCGAAACCGGAGCAACCGGGTCGAGGATGAGGTGGTCGCGGCGCTGGTGGCGGCGGTGACCTCGGCCTATCCGCGCCTTGCGCACCGGTATTACATGTTGAAGGCGGGTTGGCTCGGGCTCGACCGGCTGGAGCATTGGGATCGTAACGCGCCATTGCCGGACGATGCCGACCGGCCCGTGGCGTGGCCGGAGGCGCAGGCGCATGTGCTGGCGGCGTATCGCGGGTTCAGCCCCGAACTCGCCGCGATCGGCGAGCGGTTTTTCACCAATGCCTGGATCGATGCGGTGCCGCGCCCCGGCAAGTCCGGCGGGGCATTCGCGCACCCGACCGTGCCGGATGTCCACCCTTATATTCTGCTGAACTATCATGGCCGCTCGCGCGACGTGATGACGCTGGCGCATGAACTCGGCCACGGGATTCACCAGAGTCTTGCGGCGGAGCAGGGCTATCTGCTGGCGCGCACGCCGCTGACCCTGGCCGAGACCGCGAGCGTGTTCGGCGAGATGCTGACGTTTCGCAGCCTGCTCGATGGCGAGACCGATCCCGCCCGGCGCCGCCTGATGCTGGCGCGCAAGGTCGAGGACATGTTGAACACCGTGGTGCGCCAGATCGCGTTTTTCACCTTCGAGCAGCGGTTGCACGAGCGGCGGCGGGACAGCGAATTGCTGAGTGATGAGATCGGGGACATCTGGCTCGGGGTGCAGCGCGAAAGCCTCGGGCCGGCCTTCACCTTCAGCGACGAATACCGGATGTTCTGGGCCTATGTGCCGCATTTCATCCACTCGCCGTTCTATGTGTATGCCTATGCGTTCGGTGATTGTCTGGTGAATGCGCTTTACGGGATTTATCAGGACGAGGTCGCTTCGGGGCGCGGTGCGGCGTTTGCGGCGCGCTACCTCGATTTGCTGCGCGCGGGCGGGAGCAGACGCCACGGCGATGTGCTCGCCCCGTTCGGCATCGACGCGGCGGACCCGGCTTTCTGGCAGCGGGGGCTCGATGTGATTGCCGGATTTATCGATGAACTGGAAAACTGAGGTCATATGGTCAACGAAGCGGATTCCGGAAGCACCCTGTTCGGCGAGTTCAAGCGGTTCGCCCGCACCTCGGGCGCGGTGTCGGGCATTGCGGCCCGGGTGGCAGGCAACCGGGTGTTCGGGATCAAGACCGACCGGGCGCGCCATGCCGAGGATTTGAAGACGATTCTGGGCGGGCTGAAAGGGCCGATGATGAAGGTCGCCCAGATCCTGACCACGATTCCCGATGCGCTGCCCGAGGAATATGCCAAGGAACTGGCGCAGCTGCAGGCCAATGCGCCGGCGATGGGCTGGGTGTTCGTGCGCCGGCGGATGGCGGCGGAACTCGGGCCGGACTGGGAGGCGAAGTTCCGCAGTTTCGGCCATGAGGCGGCGGCGGCGGCGAGTCTGGGGCAGGTGCATCGCGCGATGCTGCCGGATGGGCGGGATGTGGCGTGCAAGCTGCAATATCCCGACATGGCCAGCACGGTCGAGGCCGATCTGCGCCAGCTCAAGCTCGCGATGGCAGTGTACAAGCGGATGGATAACGCGATCCATCAGGAGGATATCTATGTCGAACTCGCGACGCGGTTGCGCGAGGAACTCGACTACCAGCGCGAGGCGGCACAGGCGCGGCTTTATACGCTGATGCTGGAGGGGCAGCCGGATATCGTGATCCCGACGCCGGTGCCGGAATTCTCGACCAAGGGCTGCTGACCATGACCTGGCTGACCGGGACGGGAATGCAGGCCTGGCTGGATACCGACCCGCCGCTGGAGGCGCGCAACCGGATTGCCCGCGCGCTGTTCCGGGCGTGGTATGTGCCGTTCTACCGCTACGGGGTGATCCACGGCGATCCGCACCTTGGCAATTATCAGGTCAATCCGGAGGGCGGGATCAATCTGCTCGATTTCGGGGCGATCCGGGTGTTCGGCTCGAATTTCGTGGCCGGGGTGATCGAGTTGTTCAACGCGATTCGCGACAATGACGACGAGCACGCCCATCACGCCTACAAAATCTGGGGGTTCACCGACATCACCAAGGAAAAGCTCGATGTCTTGAACGACTGGGCGCGCTTCCTGTATGAGCCGCTGATGCAGGACCGTGTACGGCCGATCCAGGAAACCAACGACGTGACCTATGGGCGGAGCGTGGCCGAGCGGGTGCATGAGGGGTTGAAGCGCACCGGGGGGATCAGGCCGCCGCGCGAGTTCGTGCTGATGGATCGCTCGGCGATCGGGCTGGGCAGCGTGTTCCTGCGGCTGCGGGCGGAACTCAACTGGCAGCAATTGTTCCACGAGACCGTGGCCGATTTCGACGAATCGGCGCTCGAAGCGCGCCAGACCGCCGCCCTCGCCGAGGCCGGCGTGCCGAAACCGCTCTAGGCATGGCGATCCTGCAACGGGGGTTGCGCGGCGGGCTGATGGCGCGCGCGTACCGGAAGGTGCTGCATTCGTGGTATCTGAACGACATCGCGTTCGATGTGCGGCTGCACGCCAAGCGTGAGGCGGTGGCCTATATTGTCGAGCACATGCAGGCGGCGATGATGCTGCGCGACCGGTTCGCTCTGCTGCGCTTTGCGCTGGCGCCGGCACCCGAAAGCGGGCTGGTGCTGGAATTCGGGGTCGAGAAAGGGCTTTCGATCACCTGCCTCGCCAATGCGACGCCGCGGATCGTGCACGGGTTCGATTCGTTTCAGGGCCTGCCGGATGACTGGTCCGGCACGGCGGCGGCGCGGGGGACGTTCGACCGGCCGGGGGCGCCGCCGAAAGTGCCGGCCCATGCCCGGCTG
>JAQTXO010000078.1:3577-9228 GCA_028688765.1 Acidiphilium sp.
TGGTTCGATGCGACGCTGCCGCGGTTTCTGGCGGAGGCGAGCGAGCCGGTCGCGCTGCTCCATGTCGATTGCGATATCTATTCATCGACCCGGACGATCTTCGATCTGCTAGGCACGCGCCTGGTGGCGGGGAGCGTGATCGTGTTCGACGAGTATTTCAATTATCCCGGCTGGCGGCAGCATGAATACAAGGCGTTTCAGGAATTCTGCGCGGCGGGCGGGCGGCGGTATCGGTATCTTGGCTATGCCGGCGAGAAGGGGCATGTCGCGGTGGTGATGGAAGATTAGCCGCGCAGGCGCTGCACCGTCGCGGTAGTTGAGTGGCCATCGAGCAGATCGGCGAGCATGACGCGGCCACCCCAGGATTCGACCTCGCGCGCGCCGACCACGGTTTCGCGGGTGTAGTCGGCACCCTTTACCAGCACATCCGGGCGGATGATGTCGAGCATTTCGAGGGGGGTGTCTTCCTCGAAGATGACGACGAGATCGACGCTCGCGAGCGAGGCGAGGACGGCGGCGCGGGCGGCTTCGGGCTGGACCGGGCGGGTGGCGCCTTTGAGGCGGCGCACCGAACTGTCGGCGTTGATGCCGACGATCAGCCGGTCGCACGCGGCGCGGCATTGTTCGAGCAGATGGATATGGCCGGGGTGGAGCAGGTCGAAGCAGCCATTGGTGAAGCCGACGCGCCAGCCGCGCTGGCGCCAGCGTTCGGCGGCCTCGGCGGCGACCTGGCTGGTGACGACCTTGCGGAGTGCGCCCGAGGCGGGCTTGACCGCATCGATCAGGTCGTTCGGGCGGGCGACGGCGGTGCCGACCTTGCCGACCACGAGGCCGCCCGCGATGTTGGCGAGGCGGGCGGCGATTTCGAGCGGCAGGGCGGCGGCGAGGCCGGCGGCGAGGACGGCGACCACCGTGTCCCCCGCGCCGGAGACATCGTAGACCTCGGCGGCTTCGGCGGGGTAGTGGCGTTCGGTGCTTGCGGTGATCAGGCTCATGCCGTCTTCCGCGCGGGTGCAGAGCACGGCGCCGAAGCCGAATTGGGCGATCAGCTCGCGCGCGGCGGCGACGATGGCGGCTTCGTCATCGAGGTCGCGCCCGGTTGCGGCGGCGAGTTCGCGGCGGTTGGGGGTGATGACGTCGGCCCCGGCGTAATGCGACCAGTCGGTGCCCTTGGGGTCGACCACGACGGGGCGGCCGATCGATTTGGCGTTGGCGATCAGGGCGCGAGCGAGGTTGGGGGCGAGGACGCCCTTGCGGTAGTCCGACAGGACCGTGACCGAGGTGGCGGCCATGGCATCGGACGCGATTTTCAGCAGGCGGTCGCGGAGTTTTTCCGGCAAAGGCGCGATCAGTTCGCGGTCGGCGCGGATGAGGTGCTGGCCGGCGGCGATGTAGCGGGTTTTGATCGTGGTGGCGCGGCCGTTTTCGACCAGGAGCCAGGGTTCGACATTGGGCTGGCCGCCGATCAGGGCGGTGAGGTCGGAGCCTTCCTGATCGTCGCCCACCACCGAGACGAAGGCGGTCGCGGCTTCGAGGGCGGTGAGGTTGCGCACCACGTTGCCAGCGCCGCCGGGCATCGATATTTCGCGGGTGACCGAGAGGATCGGGACGGGGGCTTCGGGGCTGACGCGCTCGACCCGGCCATAGACGTAGCGGTCGAGCATGAGATCGCCGACGACCAGTACGCTGGCGTGCGAGAGGGCGTGGATTGCCGCGATCAGGTCGCCGTCGTCATGCTCCGTCATGGCGCATCGCTACCGTGCGGCGTGACGCGGGGCAAGCGGTTTGATGGGTTGCGGCGCGCGGCAATGGCAAAATCCGCCGCCTGCCTCTATCTAGGGGGGATGAGCACGCTGCCGCCGTTTCTGGACCGTTCCCGCCCCGATGTGCCCGACCTTGCGGTGCCGCGCGGGGTGACGCCGTTTTTCCTGCCGAAACAACCGGTTCGGGGCCGGCTCGTGCGGCTGGGACCGCTGGCCGATGCGCTGCTGACCCGGCATGATCATCCGGTGGCGCTGCGGACCATGCTGGGGGAGGCATTGGCGCTGGTGGCGGGGCTTGCGACCGCGCTGAAGTTCAGCGGCACGTTTTCGCTGCAGGCCAAGGGCGACGGGCCGGTGCCGATGCTGCTGGCCGATTGCACCGATGCGGGGGCGCTGCGCGGCTATGCGCGGCTGGCCGAGGATGCGGCGCTGCCGGAAACGCCGGGCGCGCGGGCGCTGATGGGCGACGGGTATCTGGCGTTCACCGTCGATCAGGGGCCGGATACCGAGCGGCATCAGGGGATCGTCAGCCTTGAGGGCGGGACGCTGGCGGAGATGGCGCTGCATTATTTCGCGACCTCCGAGCAGTTGCCCTGTGCGATTCATCTGGCGTGTGCCGAGACACCTTCCGGGTGGCGGGCTTCGGCGCTGATCATCGAGCGGATCGCCGGGGCGGGCGGGATCGACCCGGAATTGTCCGACGAGGCGCAGGAGGAAGCGTGGCGGACCGCGAAGATCCTCGCGGCCACGATCACCGAGGCGGAACTGCTCGACGATACGCTGCCGCCGGACCGGCTGCTGTACCGGCTGTTTCATGGCGAGGGTGTCGCGGTGGATCGGCCACGCCCGCTGGCCTATGGCTGCCGGTGCTCGCGGGCGCGGCTTTCCGACGTGCTGCACGGGTTTTCCGAGGACGATCTCGATCATATGACGATCGAGGGCGATATCACGATGACGTGCGAGTTCTGCAACGTCGATTTCCGGTTTCCGCGGGCCGATATCACTCCCGCCGAACCGGGCGAACGCAACCTTGAACGCAACGAGGATCATTCATGAAAGCCGCACGCCTCATCGCCGTCCTTGCGCTGGCCGCCCCGCTCGGCCTCGCCGCGTGTTCGAGCCAGCCGCCGGTGCAGACGAGTTTTCCGGAGCTGCAATATACCTATCTGCCGCAGATCACGCTGAAGGTCGCGAATGTCGAGGTGCGCGACGACTATCTGCCGGGGCCGAACGCCGCGCAGATGATCGCGCTCGCGCCCGAAGCCCCGGCGGCGGTGCTGGAGCGGATGGCGCATGAACGGTTGATCGGCGATGGCAGCCCGGGTTCGGCGGTGTTTACGATCAAGCGCGCGTCGCTCGATCAGGTCGGCGATACGTTGCAGGGCACGATGACGGTGGAACTCAGCGTCGATACCAGCAATGGCGAGCGGGTGGGGTATGCCGATGCCACGGTGTCGCGCAGCGAGACCGCGCCTTCGAACGAGTCGCCGGACCGGATGCGCGCGGCGCTCTATGCGCTGACCAAGCGGATGATGGCGGATATGAACGTGGAATTGCAGTACCAGATCCAGAAGAGCCTGCCGGAATGGCTGGCCTATGGGCCGGGAGCGGGCATGGCACCGGCGGCATCGACCCTGCCGCCGGCTTATAACGGCAATAGCGGCATCGTCGCCCAGCCGCTCGATGGCGCGCCGGACGCAGCCGCACCGATGACCGGCGGGAGCCCGGCGCTGACCGGGCCGGCTGCGGTGCCGGGTCAGTCGCTCGGGACCATGCCGCTGCCCAGCCCGCAGGTGCAGTAAGCCTCAGCCGCGCAGGGTGGCGCCGGTCGCCTTGGTCACCGCCGCGACGATTTTGGCCGATACCGCGTCGATCTCGGTATCGGTCAGGCTTTTCTCCTTCGGCTGGAGGTGCACCGCGATGGCGAGCGAGACCTTGCCAGCGGGGAGTTTGTCACCGGCATAGCGATCGAACAGCTCGACCTGGGTGATCAGGGTGCGCTCGGCTCCTTTGGCCGCGCGGAGCACGGCATCGGCGGCGATATCGGCATCGGCGATGAAGGCGAAATCGCGCCGGAGCGGTTGCAGGGGCGAGAAGACCGGCGCCGTTTTGCGGCGGCGTTTCGGATCGGCCAGCGCGCCGAGGTCGATCTCGAAGCCGACGCTGCCGCCGGGCAGGTCGAGCGCGGCGCACAGAGCAGGGTGCAGCGCGCCGAAATGGCCGATCGTGAGTTTCGGGCCCTGTTTGATCGTGCCGGCGCGGCCGGGGTGGTAATGGGCCGGGGCGGAGGGCGTGATCTGCAGCGCTTCGAGCGGCACGCCGAGTTCGGCGAGCAGCGCGAATGCATCGGCCTTGGCATCGAACGCATCGACCGCGCGGGCCGGGGTGACCCATGAGAGCGGGGTGAGGCCGGTGCGCAGGCCGGCGGCGATCTGGTCCTGACCCTCGGGCGAGACGTCGCGGTAGCCGGGGCCGATTTCGAACAGAGCAAGGTCGGCAAAGCCGCGCGCGGCGTTGGCGGCGGCGGCCTTGGCGAGGGTTGCCAGAGGGGTCGGGCGCATCTGGTCGAGATCGGCGGCGATCGGGTTGGCGAGGGCGAGAGTTTCCGGTGCTGCGCCGAAGCGTGCGGCGGTGGCGCGATCGAGGAAGCTGAAGGTGACGCATTCGGCCATACCGCGCGCGGCGAGCACACGCCGGGCGCGGACGCCGCGGGCCTGCCGGGGCGTGAGGGTGGCGGTGGGCACCGCGCCGAGGACCGGGAGCGAGACCGGTACGATGCGGTCGAGACCTTCGATGCGCAGGATTTCCTCGATCAGATCGACCTCGGGTTCCAGCGCCAGCGCACCCTCCCGCGCGGCGGCGGCGTGATCGGGGGGCAGATCGGGCGCCTGATCGAGCGCGCTGCCGCCGGAGAGGCCCATCGCCGCGATGTCGTTGCGCCAGGACGGGACATCGACCGTGACCCTTGCCGCATCCCGTGCTGCGACGGCAAAGCCGAGGGCGCTGAGGATTTCGACCGCGCGATCGGCGGTGACGTCGGCACGGGCGAAGCTCGCCAGGCGTTCGAACCGCAGGCTCGCCTGCCGCTGCCACGCGGGTTGGGTGCCCGCCTCGGTGATCGCCGAGGCGGTGCCGCCGCAGATGGCGATGACCATGGCGGTCGCGGCATCGAGGGCGGCGGGCAGCAGGGCGGGGTCGATCCCGCGCTCGAAGCGCTGCCTTGCGTCGGAAAATATCCCGGTGCGCTGGCCGGTGAGCGCGATCGCGACGCGGTCGAACAGGGCGCATTCGATGAAGACATCGGTGGTCGATTCATCGCAGCCGGTTGCCTCGCCGCCGACGATTCCGGCGAGCGACTGCACCCCGGCATCGTCCGCGATCACGCAATCATCGGCGGTGACGGTGACATCCTTGCCGTGCAGCCCGCGAAACGCCTCGCCCGCGCCGCGCCGGAGGGTGAGGGTGGGGCCGGTGATCCTGTTCGCGTCGAACACGTGGAGAGGGCGACCGAGATCGATGGTGAAAAAATTGGTGATGTCGGCGAGGGCGTTGATCGGTCGCAACCCGACCGATTCGAGGCGCTGTTTCAGCCAGGCCGGGCTCTCGCCGTTCCGCACGCCGCGCACGGTGCGGCCGAGCACCCAGGGGCAGGCTTCGGTGAACTCGTCGCGCCACCGGATCATGCTGGGTCCGGTGCCGTCGATCGGCGGGGGTGACCACGGTTTGAGCGTGCCGAGACCCGCCGCCGCGAGATCGCGCGCGATGCCGCGCACCGCCAGCGCATCGCCGCGATTGGGGGTGACGGAAATCTCGATCACCGGATCGTCCAGCCCGGCCCATGCGGCGTAACCGGTGCCGGCCGGCGCATCGTCAGCGAGGTCCATGATG
>JAQTXO010000079.1 GCA_028688765.1 Acidiphilium sp.
AGATCGGGGTGACCGTGTCGATCGGACTGGCTCAGAACCGGCTGTGCGCGAAGTTGGCGGCGGAGCGGGACAAGCCACGGGGGTTCGCGGTACTCGGCGCGGATGCACCATCCGTGCTGGCACCGGAGGCGGTGGGGATTCTGCCGGGGGTCGGGCCGGCGCTGGTGCGGCGGCTGGCGGCGCTCGGGATCACGCGGGTCGGGCAGTTGGCGGCGCTCGATTCCCGCGCTGCCCGGCTGAAGCTGGGGGATGACGGGCCGTCGCTTGCGGCACGCGCACGGGGCGAGGATGCCCGAGCGGTGGACCCGGTACGGGCGGCCAAGTCGATCAGCGCGGAGACCACGTTCGGGAGCGATATTTCCGATCCGGCGGACCTCGCGCGGGAATTATGGCCGCTGTGCGAGCGGGTCGGGCGGCGGTTGCGGGCGGAGGATGTCGCGGCGGGGGCGCTGGTGCTCAAGCTCAAGACCACGCGGTTCGAAACGGCCACCCATGCGATCCGGCTGACCGCCCCGACCCGGCTGCCGGAGACCATGTTCGAGGCGGCGCGGCCGGTGTTGCAGCGCGCGGCGGGGCCCGTGTTCCGGCTGATCGGGATCGGGGCGGCGCGGCTGGTGCAAGGGGCGCTGGCCGATCAGGGCGATCTGATGGACCGGGATTCGCCCCGGCGAGCGGCGCGGCAGGAGGCGGTGGATGCGCTGCGGGCGAAATTCGGAACCGAGATCATCCGGCGCGGCGTGTAAGGCGGCGGTTCAGGGGACGGCGAAGCCGGCGCGTTCGACTTCGAAGCTCTTATGGCGGAGGTGGGTTTTGAGGATGAGCGCGAGCACAACGCCGTCACGGCGGATCAGGGCGTTGTTCATCGCATCGTGTTCCTGCATCGCGACCTGCCAGTGGGATTCGGTCATCGGGGCGATGTAGCGGGCGCGGCGGATGCGGGCTCCGATACTCTCATAGGTGGCGAGCAGGACGGCGTTCCCGGCGGCGCGAATGATGGCTTCGTGGATCGCGCGGTTGCAGGCATAGTACGGTACTAGGTCGCGCGCGGCGTAGTGTCGCGCCATCTCGGCATGGGTTGCCGCGAGGCGGGCGATTTCATCATCGGTGATGCGCTGGCAGGCAAGTTCGCCGGCGGCGGCTTCGAGGGCGGCGGATACTTCGAACAGGTCGCGGACGTCGGCATGGGTGAGCCGGGTGGCCCGGGCGCCACGGTTCGGCAGGAGCGTGACGTGACCTTCGGCGGCGAGGACCTTGAGGGCTTCGCGCAACGGGGTGCGCGAGATGTTCATAGCGGCGCAAAGCTCGCGCTCGGCAATCCGCGCGCCGGGGGCAATCCGGCCTTCGAGAAGATGTTCGCGGAGAAGCTGGACCACCTCGGCATGCAGCATGAGGTTTCATACCTAATCTGCCGAGCCGTGCCAAACGACGAATGCATGCAAAATGCTGCCGATCGGTGGAAACTTGTTGACGTGGCGTGTTTTTATCGTAGTTTTGCATGCAAATTGGAGGAAACCGATAATGAACGTCGCTAAACCAGCGGGATCGCCCGGGCCGCTTGCCGGGATTCGGGTGGTTGATCTGTCCCATGTCATGGCCGGCCCGGTATGCGGCATGATGCTGGCGGATATGGGGGCCGAGGTCATCAAGGTCGAGAAGATCCCGGGCGGGGATGATACAAGGCGCTCGGTGCCGCCGGCGGTTGGCGGCGAATCGGCGGCGTTCATGATGATGAACCGGAACAAGCGCGGGATTGCCCTCGATTTGAAAACGGCTGACGGGCGCGAGGCGCTGATGGCGCTCCTTGATGGCAGCGACGTGCTGATCGAAAATTATCGCAAAGGGGCGCTGGACCGGTTGGGATTCGGGTTCGAAGCCCTGCATGCGCGCAATCCGCGGCTGATTTACTGCAGTATTTCGGGCTTCGGACGCACCGGGCCCTATGCCGATCGCGGCGGGTTCGATTTGATTGCTCAGGGCATGAGCGGGGTGATGAGCGTGACCGGCGAAGCGGTGGGCCGGGCGCCAGTGAAGGCTGGGCCGCCGGTGACCGATATCGGGGCCGGGATCATCGCGGCGATGGGAATACTGGCGGCGCTCAATCACCGGCATGTCAGTGGTGAGGGGCAACGGGTCGATACCTCGCTGCTCGAAGCGGGGATCACGTTCATGTACTGGCACGCGGCGATCAGTTTCGCGACCGGGGCATCGCCGGGGCCGTTGGGGTCGGGGCATCCGCTGATGGCGCCGTATCAGGCGTTTCGCACGCTCGATGATCCGATCAATGTCGGTGCGGCGAACGACGCCAACTGGCGGCGGTTGGTCGAGGTGCTGGGGGCGGACGAACTGGGCAGAGACCCGCGTTTTGCGAGCAATGCCGGGCGGATGATGCATCTTGCCGAACTTGCGCCGAAGTTGGAGGCAATTTTTCGCACCCGTCCTTCCACAGTCTGGCTGGAGGCGCTTGAGAGGGCGGGTGTGCCGGCGGGGCCGGTGCTGACGGTGCAGCAGATGGCGGCGGACCCGCAGGTGATCGCGCGGGAGATGATCGTCGAGACTGATCATGCGGTCGCAGGACCGACCCGCGCGCTCGGCCTGCCGGTGAAGTTTTCCGCAACACCGGGCGGCGTGCGGTATCCCGCCCCTGCCTATGGCCAGCACACCGCCGAGGTGCTGCGCGAGATCGGGTTTCCGGAGGCGCGGATCGCGGCGATGATTGCAGCGGGTGCGGCCCATTCGGCCGACAAGGCACGGGGGGTCGCGGCATGAGCGGGGCAGAGGCTGAACTCCTCTACGAGGTGCGCGAGCGGATCGGGTACGTCACCTTCAACCGGCCTGCGTCGCGCAATGCGCTGACGTTTGCGATGTACGAGGCCTTGGCCGCGTTGTGCACACGGTTGAACGAGACCGATGAGGTGCGCGTGCTGGTGATGACCGGGGCGGGCGACAAGGCATTCGCTGCCGGCACCGACATCAACCAGTTTCGCGCCTTCCGCACCCAGGAGGATGCGATTGCGTATGAGCGGCGGATCGACAAGGTGCTGCGCGCTGTGGAGACCTGCAAGATACCGACGATCGCCGCGATGGGCGGGGCCTGCACGGGCGGTGGTGCCGCGATTGCGGCGGTATGCGACCTGCGGATTGCAAGTGCCGACCTGCGCTTCGGCTTTCCGATCGCGCGGACGCTCGGCAATTGTCTGTCGATCGAGAATTACGCGCGTCTGGTCGGGCTGATCGGGGCGGCGCGGGTCAAGGACATGATTTTCACCGCCCGGCTGCTGGGAGCGGCCGAAGCCGAACGGATCGGCTTGGTTTCGGAGGTCGTGGCGGACCGCGCGGCGCTGCTGGACCGGGCGAGGGAGCTTGCCATGACCGTGGCCGGTCATGCGCCGCTGACCTTGCGGGTGACCAAGCAGGCGCTCGACCGGATCGGGCAGTTATCGCGGATCGACGCCGAGGATCTGGTGCTCGCCTGCTACATGAGCGCCGATTTCCGCGAGGGGATGGACGCATTTCTGGGCAAACGTCCGCCGGACTGGCAGGGCCGCTGACGAGGCCCGAGGGGCTAAGAAAAACAAAGGGGGAGCGAAACAATGGAAACCGCACGGTTTCTAATCAACAAGATGATGCCGTTCTGGCTCGTGGTCTGCGGGATCGCAGGATATGCAGTCCCGCACGTGTTCATCCGGCTGGCACCTTACACGATTTATGACCTGGCAGGCGTGATCCTGCTGATGAGCCTGACGCTGACGCCCGCAGAGATCGGGCCGGTCTTCACCCGGCCCAAGACGTTGATTGCAGGGTTCCTGATCAAATGGATCACCGTGCCGCTTGCGGCGATCGTGGCGGCGCGGCTGGTCTATGCCGGGCAGCCGCAACTCGCGGCCGGGACGATTCTCGACGGAGCGACCCCGGCGGGGGTCACGTCCAACCTGTTCACCTTCCTGGCGCACGGGGCGGTGCCGCTCGCGATCGGGCTGACCTTCGTGCACACGCTGCTTTCGCCGATCCTGACTCCGGCGGTGACGGCGCTGTTCGCACATAAATACGTGCATGTCAGCTTCATGGCGCTGTTTCATCAGATGCTGGTGATCGTGCTGCTGCCGCTGGCCCTCGGCGTGGGGGCGCGCACGATCATCGGAGCGCGGCGGATCGCGCGGGTTCAGCCGGTGTTCCCGATGCTGTCGGCGCTGCTGCTGTATTGTCTCGCCCTCGGGCTGGTCGCGGCGGCAGCACCGGCGATTGCGACGAACCTCGAATGGGTGCCGATCATCGCAGTGACGACCTCGGTGATCTGCGTCGTCAATCTCGGACTCGCCTACGGGCTTGCGCGGGGGCTGAAACTGGGCGAGGCCGAGGCGCGGGCGATCATGTTCGATGTCGGGATTTATAATTCCGGACTGGGCGCGGTGCTCGCGAGTGTCAATTTCGGGGCGTTCGCGGCACTGCCCGCGCTGATGAACGCCCTGCTCAACATGATCATCGGCTCGATGCTCGCCAGCTATCTCGGCAGCCGGCCGGTGCCCGAACCCTCCCTGCAACCGGTTCGACTGGACCAGAGTGCGCCGCCCCTCGGCGCGGAGTGAATGACCAATGAACGCACCGACCACGATCGTTCATACCGGACGGCATTTTCTGCAGATCCCGGGGCCGACCAACGTACCAGACCGGGTGCTGCGGGCGATCGATATGCCGACGATCGATCATCGCGGACCGGAATTTGCGCAGCTCGGCCTCGCGGTGATCGAAGGGGCAAAACGCGTCTTCCGCACCGCGAGCCCGGTGGTAATTTATCCCTCGTCGGGGACCGGAGCGTGGGAGGCGGCGATCGTCAATACGCTATCGCCCGGGGACCGGGTGCTGATGGCCGAGACCGGGCAGTTCGCGACGCTGTGGCGGACCATGGCAGGGCGGCTGGGCCTGGAGGTGGATTTTATCGAGGGCGATTGGCGGCACGGGGCCGATCCGGCGGCGATCGGCGCGGGGCTGGCGGAGGATCGGGGCCACACCATCAAGGCGGTGATGGTGGTGCACAACGAAACCTCGACCGGGGTGACCAGCCGGATTCCGGAAATCAGGCGGGCGATCGATCAGGCGAGCCATCCGGCGCTGCTGTTGGTCGATACGATTTCCTCGCTCGGTTCGATCGATTACCGGCACGATGAATGGGGTGTGGATGTCACGGTCGGGGGATCGCAAAAGGGGCTGATGCTGCCGCCGGGGCTGGGGTTCAACGCGGTTTCGGACAAGGCGCTGGCGGCGGCGGCGGCAAATACGAGCCGGCGGTCCTACTGGGACTGGCACGAGATCATTGCGGCAAACCGCACCGGATACTGGCCCTACACCCCGGCGACCAATCTGCTCTACGGGCTGCGCGAGGCCATCACGATGCTCGAGGAAGAAGGGCTGGAGGCGGTGTTCGCGCGGCACGACCGCCACGCGGCGGCGACGCGGGCGGCGGTACGCGCCTGGGGGATGGAGATCCTGTGCGCCGACCCGCGCGAGTATTCCAGTGCCCTGACCGCCGTGATGATGCCCGACGGGCATGATGCCGACCAGTTCCGCGAGGCGGTGCTTGCGCGGTTCGACATGTCGCTCGGCACCGGACTGGCGCGGCTGAAGGGGCGGGTATTCCGGATCGGGCATCTCGGTCATTTCAACGATCTGATGCTGATGGGCACGCTTGCCGGCGTGGAGATGGGGTTCGAGGTCGCGGGCGTACCCTACCGCGAGGGTGGGGTACGCGCGGCAATGGACGTGCTGAGCGGAAAGGCGCGGCCCTAGCAGCGGCGTCCGAGACGGTTCGATTTGAATAATAAATAAAATGGAGGGAATGACCATGTCGACCACGATGAGCCGGACCCCGCGACTGCGGACGATCCAGCGATCCGCCTTGACCATGCTGGTGCTTTCAGGTGCGGTAAATTACATCGACCGCGCGACGCTCGCGGTCGGCAACCCGCTGATCCGCAAGGACCTCGGCCTGTCGGTGGCCGATATGGGGTTCCTGCTGTCGGCGTTTTTATGGTCCTACGCCTTCGCGCAACTGCCGATGGGCGCGATGGTGGACCGGTTCCGCCCGCGCATTTTGCTCACCGTGGGGCTGGCGCTGTGGTCGGCGGCGCAGGTCGCGAGCGGGCTGGTGGGGAGCTTCGGGCAGTTCTATGTCGCGCGGATCGCGCTCGGCATCGGTGAGGCGCCGCAGTTTCCCTCGGCCAGCCGGGTGACGCGCGACTGGTTCAACCCCCGCGACCGTGGCTTGTCGTCCGGGATCTGGAATACCGCCGGCCCGCTCGGCACCGCACTCGGCGTGCCGCTGCTGACCGTGCTGATGCTGAATTTCGGCTGGCGCTGGATGTTCATTCTGATGGGGATTGCCGGCCTCGTGGTCGCGGTGATCTGGTATGCAGTGTACCGCAACCCGCCCGAGGTGGCGCTGACCGCCGAGGAAAACGCCTATCGGACCCAGGGCGACGCGGCGGACCAGCGCCATCACATGACGTTCCGGGAGTGGCGGATGCTGTTCAGGTTCCGCACGACCTGGGGGATGATCGTCGGGTATTTCGGGTGCATCTATATGACGTGGATCTATTTCGCGTGGTTGCCGGGGTATTTCGAGATCCAGCGGCATATGAGCGTCAAATATACCGGGATCGCAGCAGCAATTCCGTTTGCCTGGGGCGTGGTCGGGTCGGTGTGCGGCGGGTATCTGGCGGATGTGCTGGTACGGCGCGGCGTCGGGCAGGTAAACAGCCGCAAATATCCGGCCGGGCTCGCGCTGATCGGGACGGCGGCTTTCACGATCGCGGCGGCCTATGTGTCGAGCAATAATCTGGCGATCGCGTTCATTTCGGCGGCGATTTTCCTGCTCTACATCACCAGCACCTGCTCCTGGGCGCTCAGCTCGGTCGCGGTGCCGCCGAACCTGACCGCCTCGGTGGGGGCGATGCAGAATTTCGGCGGTTATCTCGGTGGCGCGCTGGCGCCCACGGTGACCGGGCTGATCGTGGCCGCGACGGGCTCGTTCGTGCTTGCTCTGGTGGTCGGCGCGGTGGTCAGTCTGGTCTCCGCGGCTTCCTATCTGTTCGTGGTGAAAAACCCGATCACCACGGCGCAGATCGACCGTCTGCCGGCGGCGCCATGACCCCTGCCCTGCCCCTTGCGCTGGCGCGCGCGGTGCTCCAACGGGCGCTCGACCTCGCGGGGGCGGCGGATGCCGGGCGACCGGTATGCGTTGCGGTATGCGATGCGCAGGGGTTTCTGGTGTGCTTCGCGCGATCGGACCGGGCGCCGGTTCGGAGTATCGAACTCGCGCAGGGCAAGGCCTATTCGGCGGCGCGGATGGGGGTTACGACCAGCGCGTTTCTGGAGCGCATCCACCGCGAGCGGATCGAGCCCGGATATTTCTGCGACCCGCGCCTGACCGCGCTGCCGGGCGGGGGTGTGGTGCGGGATGGCACGGGGATGGTGATCGGCGGGGTCGGGGTGAGCGGGCTGACCTCGCGCGAGGATCAACTCGTGGCGGATCAGGCGGCCGTGGTGACCGGGTGATGCGAATGGTCGTGATGAAGGGGAGAGGGAATGAGTGATCTTGACGAACGGTTTGCGGTTCTTGCTGCGGTTTCGACCGCGACGGTGACGACCGTGCTGCTCAAGGAGGGGCTGCGCAATGTGTGGCTGCGCGGGACGATGCCGCTCCGGGCGGGTCAGGGGCGGCTGGTCGGGCGCGCGTTCACCCTGCGTTTCGTGCCCGCACGGGAGGATCTGGCGACGCCGGCCTCCTGGAGCTCGCCGACCTCGACACGGGGTGCGATCGAGGCGATGCCGGCAGGGTGCATCGCCGTCGCCGATGCCATGGGGGTGACCGATGCGGGGATTTTCGGGGATATTCTCTGTGCGCGCATGCGGATGCGCGGGGTCGCCGGGCTGGTGACCGATGGGGTAATGCGCGACGGGGCCGGCGTGCTCGGAACCGGATTGCCGGTATGGTGCCGGGGGGTCGCGGCACCGCCATCGGTCGCGGGGCTGACTTTCGTGGGGTGGCAGGAGCCGATCGGGTGCGGCGGGGTTGCGGTGTTTCCCGATGATGTCATCGTGGTGGATGACGATGGCGCGGTAGTGATCCCGGCGGCGCTGCTCGATCATGTCGTTGCGCACGCGCCGGAGCAGGAGCGGCTGGAAGCGTGGATCATGCGCGAGGTCGAGGCCGGGGTGGCGCTGCCCGGCCTGTATCCCGCCAATGCCGAAACCCGCGCGCGCTACGAGGCCGACAAGGCACGCTCATGAGCGGTTTGCGCAAAGGGCTGACCAGCTACGGCGATGCCGGATTCTCGCTGTTCCTGCGCAAGGCCTTCATCAAGGCCATGGGCTATTCCGATGATGCGCTGGATCGGCCGATCGTGGGGATCACCAATACCGCGAGCGACTACAATCCGTGCCATGGCAATGTGCCGGATCTGATCGAGAGCGCCAAACGCGGGGTGATGCTGGCGGGCGCCCTGCCCATGGTGTTTCCGACCATCAGCATTCATGAGAGCTTCGCACATCCGACCTCGATGTTCCTGCGCAACCTGATGGCCATGGATACCGAGGAGATGATCCGCGCCCAGCCGATGGATGCGGTGATCGTGATCGGCGGGTGCGACAAGACGCTGCCGGCGCAGATCATGGGGGCGACGAGCGCGGGGTTGCCGACCATCGTGGTGCCGACCGGGCCGATGGTGGTCGGGCATCATAAAGGCGAGGTGCTGGGGGCGTGCACCGATTGCCGGCGGCTCTGGGGACAGCACCGGGCCGGGACGATCGATGAAGCCGAAATCGAGACGATCAGCGGGCGGCTGGCGCCTTCGGTCGGGACATGCATGGTGATGGGCACGGCCAGCACCATGGCCTGCATGATCGAGGCGCTCGGCCTGTCGCTGCCGATGGCCGCGACCGCGCCGGCCGTGCATGCCGAACGGCGGCGCATTGCAGAGGCGAGCGGGCGGCGGGCAGCGGAGATGGCGGTGGCTGGCGGGCCGACGCCGCGCGAGTTGATCACCCCAGCTTCGGTCCGCAATGCGCTGGCGGTTTTGCAGGCGATCGGCGGATCGACCAACGGGATCATTCATCTGACGGCCATGGGCGGGCGGGTGGGACTCA
>JAQTXO010000080.1 GCA_028688765.1 Acidiphilium sp.
CGACCAGTATCGCCGGCACCGCCGCCACCCCGCCGAACAGCAGCACCAGCCGCACATGCAGCCGCGCCCCCGCCGCACCCCGCCGGCCCTCCATCACCACCCGCGTCACCCGCGCCACCAGCACGGTGATCAGCAGCAGCAATATCGCGATATCCCCGATCGCCAGCCCGAACGCCGCCCCGGTATGCAGCTCCAGCTTGATCCCGCCCGCGAGATACGCAAAGCTGCCGATCCCCAGCATCAGCGCCAGCGCCGCCAGAACCAGCGTCGAAACCCGCCCGAGCAGCACGTCGAGCATCCCCGCCCCCATTGTGCTCCTGCCGCGCCCGTCCTTCGGGCTCACCGGGTCCATCCGCCCCTCCTAGCCAACGCGGCGGGTCACGCCGATATCGTGCTCGCGGATCTTCTTGCGCAGCGTATTGCGGTTCAGCCCCAGCATCGCCGCCGCCCGGATCTGATTGCCCCGCGTCTCCCCCAGCACCAGCCGGATCAGCGGCTCCTCGAACGCCGCGAGCACCCGGTCGTACAACACCCCGTCCTCCCCGGCATCCCGCGCCTCGCCGAGCAACCGCGCGACATGCCGCTCGATCGCCCGCTCCACCGCCTGCGGCGTATCCGGCATCGCCTCACCCGGCGTCCCGGCCACCTCCTGCACGCTCCGATCCGCGAGTTCCGCCTCGATGATCTCCTCGCCGATCATCGATTGCGGCACCAGCGCCGAAAGCCGCCGCATCAAATTCTCCAGCTCCCGCACATTCCCCGGCCACCGGTAATTCGCGAGCCGCGTCATCGCCTCGGGCGTCAGCGTCTTCATCGGCAACCCCTCGGCCTGCGCGCGCGCCAGAAAATGCTGCGCCAGCAACGCGATATCCCCCGCCCGCTCGCGCAACGGCGGCAGGCGGATCGGCACCACGTTCAACCGATAGAACAAATCCTCGCGAAACTGCCCCGACCGGATCAGCACCCGCAAATCCCGGTGCGTCGCCGCCACAATCCGCGCATTCGCCCGGATCGGCTGGCGCCCCCCCACCGTGGTGAACTCGCCCTCCTGCAACACCCGCAGCAGCCGCGTCTGCGCCTCGGGCGGCATATCCCCGATCTCGTCGAGAAACAGCGTCCCCCCCGCGGCCTGCTCGAACCGCCCGACATGCCGGTTGGTCGCCCCGGTGAACGCCCCGCGCTCATGCCCGAACAACTCGCTCTCGATCAGCTCGCGCGGAATCGCCGCCATGTTGATCGCCACGAACGGCCCCTGTCGCCGCCGCCCGTAATCATGCAGCGCCCGCGCCACCAGCTCCTTGCCCGAGCCCGATTCCCCCGTGATCATCACCGTCAGATCGGTCGTGGTCAGCCGCGCGATCACCCGGTAAATCTCCTGCATCGAGCCCGATCGCCCGATCAGCGGCAGATTATCCTCAGGCGCCTTCGAAGCCTCCACCGGTGCCGCAAGCGCCGGCTGCTTCAACGCCCGATCCACAATCCCGAGCAACTCCCCAAGATCGAACGGCTTGGGCAGATACTCGAACGCCCCCCGCTGGGTCGACTGCACCGCCGTCAATATCGTCGACTGCGCCGACATCACCAGCACCGGCAGATCCGGCCTGATCCGCTTGATCCGCGGCACCAAATCCAGCCCGTTCTCATCGGGCATCACCACATCGGTGATCACCAGATCGCCCTCGCCATCCTCCACCCACCGCCACAGCGTCGCCGCCGAGGATGTCGTCCGCACCTGATACCCCGACCGCCCCAACGCCTGCGTCAGCACCGTCCGGATCGAGCGATCGTCATCCGCGATCAATATCGTCGGCAAGGTCGTCATCGATGCTCACCCTCGCCGCGATCCTCGAACTGCGGCAGATGCACCCGAAATTCCGTCCGCCCCGGCCTGCTGTCCACGTTGATCAACCCTCCATGATCCGCAACGATCTTCGCCACCAGCGCCAGCCCGAGCCCCGACCCCGCCGCCTTGCTGCTCACGAACGGCTCGAACAGATGCCGCCTGATATCCTCGGGAATCCCCGCCCCGTTATCCCGCACCGCAATCACAATCGGCAAATTCGGCTGCCCCCGCGCGCTCGAAGCTGCCAGCCGCACCCCATGCTGAAACCCGGTCGAAAGCAGAATTTCCCCATCCGGCCGCTGCGTCTCCGCCACCGCCTCCGCCGCATTCTTCACCACGTTCAGCAACACCTGCACCAGTTGATCCCGGTTCCCCAGCACCGGCGGCAGGGACGGATCATACGCCTCGACAAACCTCACCCGCGCCCCGAACCCGTTCTGCGCCAGCCGCCGCACATGCTCCAGCACCCGGTGAATATTCACCGCCTGCAAATCCATCTTCTTGTCGCCGAACACCTCGATCCGCTCGACCAGACCCTTGATCCGGTCCACCTCGTCCCTGATCAGCACCGCCAGTTCCCGATCATCCGCGGATGCATTCGCCTCCAGCAACTGCGCCGCCCCGCGTATCCCCGAAAGCGGGTTCTTCACCTCATGCGCCAGCACCGCCGCCATCCCGGTAATGCTCCGCGCCGCATTCCGCGCCGACAATTGCTGATCCAGCGCCCGCGCCGCCGAACTGTCCTGCAACGTCACCACCAAATGCCCCGCCGCATCCGCAATCGGCGCCGCCTGCAACGAAATCCCCCGCCGCGCGAATCGCGGCCCCTCGATTGCCAGATCATGCTCGGCAATCGGCGCCCCATCCCGCCGCGCCCGATCCAGCAACATGAAAATCGGATGATCCGCCGGCAGAATCTCATGCAGCGGCTTGCCATACAAAAACGCCGAGGACGACCCGAACAACTCCTCCGCCGCATAATTCACGAACAGAAACCGGTCATCCGCATCCAGTTCGATCACCGCGAGCGGCAACGCCGCCAGCAACCGCGCGGTCTCCACCGGCGCCTCCGCCCGCTTCGCCGCCGCCACCCGCCGCCGAAACGCGCCCCGTAATCCACTCATCCGGCAGCCTGCTGCATACTACTCACGCCGCATCCCGCAACTCATCGCCCGACTCGCGCACATCGCCCGCCCGCTCATAAAACCGCGCCACCAAATCCTCCACCGCCGCCGTCTCATCCAGCCGCATCACCGCCGCCCGAAATTCCGCCGCCCCATACAAACCGCGCGAATACCACCCGATATGCTTCCGCGCCGCCCGCATCCCCGGCACCTCGCCATAATGCGCCCGCATCGCCCGATAATGCCCGAGCAACACATCCCGCTGCATCTCCAGCCCAGGTTCCTCCACCCGCCGCCCGGTCATCAGAAATTCCGAAACCTGCGCCGGAAACCACGGCCGCCCATAAGCCCCGCGCCCCACCATCACCCCATCCGCACCCGAACGCGCCAACGCCGCCGCCGCCCCGTCAACCGTCGTGATATCCCCATTGGCAATCACCGGAATCGAAACCGCATCCTTCACCGAGGCAATGAAATCCCAATCCGCCACCCCCTCGTAAAACTGCTGGCGCGTCCGCCCATGCACGCTCACCATCGCAATCCCGACATCCTCGGCAATCCGGGCGAGGGCAGGGGCGTTCAAACTCTCCCGATCCCACCCCATCCGCATCTTCAACGTCACCGGCACATCCACCGCCCGCGCCGTCGCCTCCAAAATCCGCGCCGCCCGCGCCTCATCGCGCATCAGCGCCGAGCCCGCCATCTGCCCCACCGCCACCTTCTTCACCGGACAGCCGAAATTGATATCGACAATATCGGCCCCGCCATCCACCGCCATCCGCGCCGCCTCCGCCATCGCCGCAGGATCGCACCCGGCAAGCTGCACCGAATTCGGCCCCTTGCCCTCCTCCACCGAAGCCATCCGCCGCGTCGCCGCATTCTCATGGATCATCGCCCACGACGCGATCATCTCGGACACCACCAGCCCCGCACCCATCGACTTCACCAGCCGCCGGAACGGCAGATCGCTCACGCCGGACATCGGTGCCAAAATAACCGGCACCTCGATCACCACATCCCGCGCCGCACTGCCATGCCCCGCGCGCAACGTAATCGGCCTGAGTTTCGCCATCCCCACCCCGCCAATGCCCGTCCCGCCGCCAGCCATCACCCCGTCGCTCACCCCATCTATGCCCATGATTTAATCACTACGCTCCCCATCCTTGACGCGCAATCGCCCAATCGCCAACCCCCGCCCCAAACACCACCACCCCCAACACCACCACCACCACAACCGCCCCCACCGCCGCACCGGAGCCCCGCATGACCCTCAAATCCCTCATCGAAGCCGGCGCCATCCCCCGCATCGGCACCGGATTCGACGTCCACGCCCTCACCGAAGGCCGCAAACTCATCCTCTGCGGCATCGAAATCCCCCACACCCACGGCCTCGCCGGCCACTCGGACGCCGACGTCGCCATCCACGCCCTCTGCGACGCCATCTACGGCGCCCTCGCCGAAGGCGATATCGGCCGCCACTTCCCCCCCACCGAAGCCACCTGGAAAGACGCCGACAGCACAAAATTCCTCCGCCACGCCGCCCAACTCGTCGCCTCCAAAGGCGGCGCCATCACCAACGCCGATATCACCATCATCTGCGAACACCCCAAAATCACCCCCCACGCCCAAACCATGCGCACCCGCCTCGCAGACCTGCTGCAAATCCCCATCACCCGCATCTCCGTCAAAGCCACCACCACCGAAAAACTAGGCTTCCCCGGCCGAGGCGAAGGCATAGCCGCCCAGGCCGCCGTGTGCGTGCTGGTGCCTATGGAGTAAGGAAGAAAAGCAGTTCTTTTTTGTAAAAAAGAACCAAAAAACTCTCGCTAATATTCTAGCTGCAAGGGCCGCACCGAAAGAATAGTCGAACGATCGCAGTAAGTTAGGATTCGGTTTGTTTACAAGCATGGACGGAGACACGATGGCTTAGACTGAAAACGCTCGGTAACAATAGTGTTAGGCCTGACTATACAACCCACGCGACCTGCCCGATGCCGAAGGGGCTTTGATTGAACCGTTTATTCTCGTCTCGCGGCATCGAGACCGGGCATGAACGGCGGCGCTGCGAAGCGTTGAAGAGGGCCAGCTTTTACATGCTGGCGATGGGCTGCCCTCGGTGCCAGATTTCGAAGGAATTCGCGCCGTTCACGACCGTGCAGAGGTATGTCTAAAGCTTCTGACCCAACGGCACGCTCGATCGTATCAACCGCTCTCCGGTGTTAAAAGCGAGCGAAATGGCAGGAAGTGAGGCTTCGCCGAATGTCGGAGTGATCCCCAGTCGGTCGGTCAAGACCACTGAAGCGGTCGGGTCGCTTGGGTTCGATGCCGGCATTCAGGATCAAGATGGAGCGTCTGACGTGCTCAAAGCCGTCAAATCCCGGTATACTTGGTTCCGACGTGTGGGTGCCGATGGTGGCTATGCCGGTACCAAAACTCGGTCGACACCTCGCATAAATCGGAAATTGGACCATACCGAACGTTATGCGCCTCGACACCGCCAGCGAATTTAAACTCCGGCCACGCCGCCGGATGGTGAAAACAAACTCCGCTTTGGTCGGCAGATGGCGATGCCTTGCAAAGGATTTCAACGCCACCGCATGGCTTTTCCTCGCAAATATTCGCCTGATCACATGAAGAATTGCACGCAACGGAACGCCGCACCATAATTCAGTTTCGGGCTCTAAAGTCAGTGGATCGTCGTTATCGAAGAAGGAGGGGATGATCGACGCGGTCTCGCTTTGTAGCTTTTGGTTATAGTTTCTTGAGGATTGGATGAACCCCCATCAGCAATTTTTCGAAGGACATCAAAGTCAAGCGGCATATTTGGATCAGGCAATTCTTTCCGATAATTCGCTAAAATTGTTTGGTAAGACGGTCCGTTCAAGACCCGCATTATTGTAATGAGACGTTTAGCAAGATCGATCGGGCTGTTGTTACCAATGGAAACAAAACCATCCATGTGATCTTTCGGCGTATAAGTATGAAAATCATCGGAGTTATTTGTCCAAATAAATTCCTTGACATCTAAGATGTCTAATTCGTGTGGGGAGCGCAAAATTGTAAGTTCTTTGATACGATCGATCGCCGAATCAGCTCCAGGCTTGACTTCATCAGCTAAGTTGTCCATTTGGTATGAGGAGCGTAAATTTTTTTCGATACGATTGATCTCCGAATTAACTTCATGGTTGACTTCATCGGCCTGTTGCAGAATTTGAGAAAAATAATAGCGCAGAACTACGACGCCAGAAAAAACAGCAAATACCGCCGCTGGGAATTCTAGAGCTGTATCAGCAGAAGAAAGACTAATAAAAATAAAATTTGTAACAATTAGCCAATTAACACGAGCCCGATGGGTAGAAAAAAGTTTTGAAACGAGATTTTTTACGAGGTTATTAATCATTGTTGATTGCTCCTATGTCTTGCTGGCAAGGCCAGTCCACCCCAGACCAGCAGCAAAAGCCTGAGATCCATTAGTCACGCCAGCAATGTAGATTGAAAGAAATATTCCAATTGCGATAAACAAAACTAATTCAAGAGATTGCGAAAATCCTGAATTCGGATCTTTAATAAAAATTTTAATTATATCCCCAATTCCCACCGAAGCCCGCTTTTTTTTATCAGTCCGACCCCATAAAAGTAAGGCGCCCAGGCCTGATGATATGCAAAGTATATATGTTGGGCTTGGTTGATGAATTAAATCTAGTGCGTTCTCTATCATTGTTCTGTCGTACGAGATGTTGGTCTACCAAACGCTTCGGCAGCGTAAAGTTGTTTCAAAGCAACAGACAATTTTTCAATTATGCTTTCAACGTCAGTTTTTGTTAATTGGAGCCATATTTGTTGAAATTGAGTGTCGGTACCAATGTGCGCAACTGCGACAGCAACAGTATCATCGATCTCTGGGCCGCTGAATTTAAATCGAAGGTCAACCGCAACGTCAAAAGAGGTTAACGACGGAAGAACGGCATTTGCCAGATGCTCGCGCGCAAACGTTTTTTGCAATTCGGTTCGTTGATCAGCCACCACGGTCGCAACAAACTGGGCGACAACGGAGTCATCTGCATGAAATAGCTTACCAATCCCGACTTCGACGAACTCGGCTGGGGACGCTAAGCTCTCAGTGAGTAGCCGAAGCGTTGTTATTAGTGCAACGTTTAGTCTAGAAGCTTCACGACGGTCGAGCCCCGTCGCTTGAACGATAGCGTCTGTATCTAAGTTGCCGCCCAGACGCTGCATTTTCTGGACGACTAGGTTAACTACTTTGCTTTGAACGTCGATCGGCAAGTTGCTGGCGATAGCAAACCCGTTTCGGACGATTCCAAGCAGATCGGGCGGAATTTCCGTAATTTGCGCAGATAGGTCAGTGCTTAAATTAGACGTTCGTTCGACCACGTTTCACCTAGTCAGGTTGCTGCTAAATTACAAAACGGCACCGTCCGCACCCTGTGTCATTCTATCGATCTTATTAAAATATGCAACTGCGGCAAGCCGTAGGGTGGGGTGCCCTTCCGTACCCTACCAATCGATCGGCCCCGCGTATCCATTAGCAAGCAAGCTGTAGGGTGGGGTGCCTTCCGCACCCCACCAGTCTATCCGACCCACCGATGGACGAAACTACGATGGACATCCCTTGATAACCAAATTTTTTTCCTTCTTTTCTACAGAAAAGAAGCTCTTCCTTCACCAAACTCCTCGCATCCATCCCAAACCGCCCAACACCCGGCCTCGTCCAAACGCGCTTGTGTTAACCGGTAACTGCCGCACCGCCAGATCGCTATCGGGGGCTCTCATGTCGAATCCGATCGATATACCGGCCATTCCCAAGCCCAATCGTATCCGTGCCTTATCGAGGCAAATCCAGAACAACCGGAACAGAAACGGCTCGCCGCCGCTGAACGCCGATGTTTCAAAATGACGCCGGGTCTCGGCCATGTCCCATCCGAGTACCGCGCGAAAGTAGCTGCGTCCATTTGCGTAGGATAGCCTGTTCCCACGAAACCGATTTTCGCGGGTTCGTAGTTTGTGAAAGCATCACGAACGCGGCAGCGCCGTTTCTTCACGAAACTCCTGATACGCAGGATCAACAATGTTTTCGCCCCCGTTCACCCTAAAGCCCGGCACCTGATCGGGACCACCGGGAACGAAGCGCTGAAACTCCGACAAAATACCCAAAGGAAAACAAATAATCCGCCAAACGGGGTGACCGAAACGCGCCTCGCTCATCCCGTTTCCGGCTGCAATAGACCCGATCGACCCCCCAACGCGCCCCGGTCCGCAAGCCGTACCTTGCGACCCGGAGCGCGAGCCGGGTGTTTACCCTACCCGACGCTTGCGCATCACAAGGGCAAGCCCGAGCAGCCCGGTGCCCAGCACCAGCAACGAGCCAGGCTCCGGAACCGGTGTCACCGTCAGCGACCCACCGGTCACCGTCGCCCCGTTACTGTCCTCATAAACATTTCCGAGGACATTATAATAAATATTCGCGCTCAAATTCGCCGTAGTGAAGCCCAAACCACTGAAATCGAAATAACTCGGATTGGCCGGATAGGTCAGCAGATTGTCGCTGCCCTGAAAAGTGGTCAGCCCGGTAATCGCAGCCCCGTTATCCGTCCCGGTAATCCCCGTGATCGTCGAACTGGTGCCAGCCGTGGTCAAAGTCCCGACCACATCCACCGCCGTGCTGGTCCCGAACAATACCCCCGCATAATCGAAGTCGAACACACCCGCGTGAGCAACCCCCTGCGCCGCCAGAATCGTAAATAGCGCCGCAGCGCCCGCCAACATCTTTTGTCGCATTGTCTCATCCTATGGTTCATAGTGCCCCACCGGGTGCAACCTACGCACGATTCATGCCATCTGGATTAAATAAATAATAACAATGGAATAGGTCGTTTCGATCCCCAAATCTGTAAAGTATCCCGACAGAATACGGATGCCGCAAACCCCAGCCCTTCGCGTCCGCCGCCCCACACCCACCAAAATCCACCGTCACCAAAACTAACCCTTTCCCACCCCCCACCCCTCATGCTCTAACGTCAGCATGAACGCGGCCTCACCCCTCTTCACCCGTTTCGCGGGCTTCATAGATCGCCTGAAGCAGACCATCGCCGCCGCCAGCGTGAAGGTGCAGGGCCGTCCCGC
>JAQTXO010000081.1 GCA_028688765.1 Acidiphilium sp.
GCCCTTTGGTCGTAAAGAACGGCTCGGTGGCACGGCGCAGCACTTCAGGGTCCATTCCCTCGCCACGATCCGAAATCGATAGCACGACATACCGCCCCGGCGGCAGGTGATTCCCGGGATCGACCGTGTCGGCGCCCAGAGTCTGCACTCCCGTCCCGATCGTGACGACACCGCCGTCCGGCATCGCGTCCCGCGCGTTGACCAGCACGTTGAGCAGCGCCATCTCGACCTGACCGGGATCGACCGTGCACGGCGGCAATGCGAGGTCGAGCCTGAGGTCGATGGTGATGCCCTCGCCGAGCGTTCGCGCGACCATTTCGCCGAATTCGGTGATCAAACTGTTCAGGTTGGTCGGGCGTGGCTCAAGCCTGGTCTTGCGGGCGAAAGCGAGCAACTGCCCGGTCACTTTCGCTGCCTGCCGCGCGCCGCGATCCGCCCGTTCGATCGCCGCCGCCGCCGCTTCGGGCGACTGCTCGATCCGCATCCGGGCGATTTCCAGATTTCCCATCACAACCTGCAGCATGTTGTTGAAATCATGCGCGAGGCCTGCGGTCAGCTGGCCGATCGCCTCCATTTTCTGCGATTGCCGGAACGCATCCTCCGAGGCACGACGCCGCGTGATGTCGAGCTGGCTCGCGAAAAAATACAGCAATTCGCCATCATCGCCATAGATCGGCCCGATGAAGAGCGCGTTCCAGAATGCCGTGCCATCACGGCGGTAGTTGAGGATTTCACCGGCGAACGGTTTGCGCTCCCGGAGTGCCATGCGGATCTGGTTGACCATATCCCGGTCGGTGCGCGCACCCTGCAGGAAACGACAGTTCCGGCCGAGCAACTCATCTTCGGCATAGCCGGTCAGGTCGAGAAATGCGCCGTTCGCGAACACGATCGGGCAGTCCTCGATGTTCGGATCGGCGATGATCATCGGCATCCGGGTCATCGCCACGGCGGCAAAAAACACGTTGCCGCGTGCGCCAAGCCCCGGCTCGCTGATCTGGGATTCCACCCAATGGGTCACCGCCGGCCTGCCGGTCAGATCATCGGCGGTCTGGTCCACCATCCCGCGTGCGGTGACCCCGCTGCTCATCGGACCATGGTGCCGGTCCATCTCGGGTGTTCCGGGGATGCGCCGGAGCAGCATATCAGCCGGCTCAGGCACCGGGCCGGTATCCCGGTTGTTGGTTCGATCTTTCATCGCAAGGAAATAGGATGGGGTCGCAAGGATGAAAACCTTCGGTCAGATGAAGTCTGGTTTAGGTTTCTCCAGAAACGCCGCCATCCCTTCGCGCTGATGCGGCGTGCCGAACAGGGCCAGAAACACCGCGCGCTCGTAAGCGACACCCTCGGCCAGAGTCGTCTCGAACGCCCGCGAAACGCTGCGTTTGGCCAGCGCCACCGCGACCGGCGAGAGCGATGCGATGGTGGTGGCAACCCGCAGGGCTTCCGCCACAAGCTCACCGGCCGGCACCACCCGCGCGACCAGATTGGCCCGCTCGGCTTCGGTCGCATCCATCATCCGCCCGGTCAGAACCATGTCCATCGCCTTCGATTTGCCGATCGCGCGGGTCAACCGCTGGGTTCCTCCGGCGCCGGGTATCACCCCGAGATTGATCTCCGGCTGACCGAATTTCGCGGTATCGGCGGCAATGATCATGTCGCACATCATCGCGAGTTCGCAGCCGCCCCCCAGCGCGTAACCCGCAACCGCCGCGATGACCGGCTTGCGGATCGTCGTCACCACTTCCCAGGTCGCGCCGATGAAATCGTTCATCGCGGTATCGGGGAAGCTGCGGGACTGCATTTCCCGGATATCCGCCCCGGCGGCGAATGCGCGTTCCGAGCCGGTCAGCACGATCGCGCCGATCGCGGGATCGGCGTCGAAATCCCTCAACGCGGTTCCGAGCTCACCCATCAGCTGGTCGCACAGCGCATTGAGCGCGCTGGGGCGATCGAGCCGAACCAGCGCGACCCGCCCGTGGATTTCGGTCTTCAGCATTTCGAAATTCATCGCTCACTCACCTGTGTTTCATCGCGCCGACAGACGAGACCGGTTGAGCCGGTTCCGCCCGACGCCAAAATGTGATTCCTCAACAAAGGATTACACCATGAACCGTCAGATCCGAAACATCGCCTTCGCCGCCGTCGCCATTGCCTTCGCATCCGGCACTGCAATGGCCCAGACCGCCACGCAGCAGCCCCAAGGCACGATGACGAAAACCCATTCTGGCGCGAAAGCCCATATCAAGGCCCCCGCCGCCAAAGGGGCTTCAAATATCGGGTCCACCGGCATGAAGGGCACCTCCGCCGACGGCAAAACAAACCCCGGCAAGGCCTCGGGCTCGAAAAGCAGCGGCTCGTGACCTAGGGTCGGTAAGGATGAACGATCTGGTCGTGGTGGTGAAGGAGGTATCGCTTCATCACCTCGGCATAGCCCCGATAGATCAGGCCGCCGTTTTTCTGAAGTAGCCGTTCGCGCTCGCCCCGATACCAGCGCGGCAGCCGATACCACGGGATACCCGGTCGCTCATGATGAGCGGCATGCAGATTGTTGAACAGGAACAACAATCCGAACAGGCCGGCCTGTTCCACCGTGGCGGTCCGCCGGTCGGCATCCGGTGCCGCGCGATGCTCGGCGAACGACCGGATCATCAACAACGAAGTCCCCGGCAGCACGAACATCAAGGCATAATGCGCCGGATCGATGCCGCAGATCCCCCACACCCAACCCAAGATCAGCGCCGCCACCGGCAGATGCCACGCCCACGCCCGCCGAACCCCCGGTTCATTCCGCCGCCATCGCCCGACCTCGGCCTGCAGGAACCGCGCGATCATCCAGATCGGCCCGAACACCAGACGCCCGGCGAGGCAGGACGAGGCGGTGACGATGGCGCGCGCCCAGATCGGCAAAGCCGTCCACGAAGCTGCGGTCCAGTAATACGTCTCGGGGTCTTCGAGCGGATCGGTCAGCAAGTCGTCGCGATGATGCGCAATGTGGAGTGCCGCGTACCGGTCATACGGCAGAAACAGCGCCAGACCCGGCAGTCCGAGCGCCCGATTTAGCCGGGCGACGCGGGTTGGATGCCCATGGATCAACTCATGCTGAAACGATCCGTGCCATGCCACGACAATCCCGCCCCCGATCACCACCACCGGCCATGGCAGCAACGCGTAAAACCACGTGAGACCGACAAACATCGCATAAATCACCGCGCCCAGCGCGAGGGTCGGCCATTCGATCCGCGACACCGATCGTTCAGGGCAGAACAAGACCCGATCTCCAGCCAGTTGCAATCGCTGGATCCTATCAGCGAAACGAACTGTTCGATATGTGCGAGATGTAGACAGATCAAGCCATCTGCTGATATTTCAAACATCATGATGATATCCATCCCCAATGCCTCCTGATCGCCGGATCTCCGCCCCGGCGTTCCGCGACCGCCTGCTCGAACTGATCGCCGGGCGCGGTCTCACCCAGGCCGCCTTCGCCCGATCCGCGGGCCTCGATCGTTCGACCCTCACCCAATTGCTCAGCGATCACGCGCCCCGCCTGCCGCGCGCCGAAACCCTGGTCGCCATCGCCCTCGCCTGCGGCGTCTCGACCGACTGGCTCCTCGGCCTGAACGGACCCGACCAGAGTGCTCCGCCCAGCGTCGGTGAAGTCATGCAGATCGAAGCGGATGGCGGCCTGCCGATCGACGACCGGATGTTCCAGTGGATGACCGAAGCCGCCGGCGCCAAGATCCGCACGGTCCCGGTCGGCTTCCCCGATCTGCTCAAAACCGGCGCGGTCCTTCATCACGAATATCGCAACGCCGCCGGCGATGCCGCACCGCGCTGGGATAGCGTGGCCAGCCGGCTCGAATACCTCCAGCGCCCCGAGACCGAAATCGAAGCCTGCGCCTCGGTTCAGGCGATCGAGGAATTCGCGGCCGGTCGCGGCATCTGGGCCGGACTCTCCGCCGCCGACCGCGAAGCCCAGATTGCCCGGATCCGAATTCTCGGCACCGACCTCTACCCGAGTTTTCGGCTCTTCCTGTTCGATCGCCGCCAGCTCTATTCGGTGCCGTTCACCGTGTTCGGCACCGCGCGTGCCGCGGTGTTCATCGGCGGCATCTATTTCGTCTTCACCTGGACCGAACATATCCGCGCCCTCATCCGCCGGTTCGACGATCTCGTGCGCGGCGCCATCGTCCAGCCGCCGGATATCGCCGATTTTTTCGCGACCCTGCGCGTCGCGCCGGATTGATCACAATGTCCGAACCGGTCGCGAGCCTCGGCATGTACGACATCCCCGCGCTGCGCCCCGCGCTCGACCGGTTCTGGCACGCGGTCGGCGAAACGCTGCGCAATGCCGATACCCCGATCCCGGCAACCCTGTCCCACGATGCCCCGCTCGATCAGATCTGGCGCAACCCCCGCCTGATACTGGCCCAGACCTGCGGCCTGCCGCTGATGACCGAACTGCCCGAGGTGCAACTCGTCGCCACCCCCTGTTACGATCTCCCGGAATGCGACGGCCCGCTCTATCGCAGCCTGGTCGTCGTCCCCGCATCATCCCCCGCCGCCACCCTGGCCGACCTGCGGGACCGGCGCGCCGCGATCAACGGATGGAACAGCCAGTCCGGCATGAACGCCCTGCGCGCCGTGATCGCCCCGATCGCCCCGATCACAGGAACCGCACGCTTTTTCTCGGCTGTCGAGGTCACCTCCAGTCACCGCGCCAGCCTTGCCGCGCTGCAATCGGGCCGCGCCGATGTCGCCGCGATCGACTGTGTCACCCACGGCCTGCTCGCCCGATACGAACCCGCGTCCCTCACCGGCACCCGCATCCTGGCCAGATCACCCCCGACCCCCGGTCTGCCGCTCATCACCGCCGCAGGCACCTCACCCGATCTGCTCGCCCGCCTGCGCGATGCGCTGGCCCGCGCAGCGTCAGATGCCACCGGCAACGCCATCCATTGGCGCGGCCTCGAAAGTCTCACCCGTGCCGATTACGCACCGATCCTCGCGATGCGCGCCGATGCCGTGGCCCTTGGGTATCCGGAGTTGCGCTGACCCCGCGATTGCGTGCAGGATCGGAGCAGCCATCATGCGGGATCGGCTGGCAGGGGAGGCAACATGCGTATCGAGACCACGCCGTTTCGCGTCGAACCCGGCAGCGGCTTAAAGCTCCGCCGCCACCCGACGCGGATCGACCCGCCATTCAAGGGCAAAAAAGACTACAAGGGCCTGCTCAAGCAGCATGTCGAACGGCTCAGCGACCTGCAACAACGTCTCTACGCCGCCAACCGCCACGCCATCCTGCTGATCTTTCAGGCGATGGACGCCGCCGGCAAGGACGGGGTGATCCGGCACGTCATGTCCGGCGTCAACCCGCAGGGCTGCCAGGTGTTCAGCTTCAAGCACCCGAGCGCACTCGAACTCCAGCACGATTTCCTCTGGCGCACCACGCGCGACCTGCCGGAACGGGGCCGGATCGGCATTTTCAACCGCTCCTACTACGAGGAAGTGCTGATCGCCCGCGTCCACCCCGAAATCCTCGCCAGCGAATCCCTGCCCGACCCGCCGCACCCGCCGGATGCGGTCTGGCCCGCGCGCTACCGCTCGATCGTCGATCTCGAACATCACCTGAGCACCAACGGCACTAAAATCATCAAGTTCTTCCTGCATCTCTCAAAGGACGAACAACGCCGCCGCTTCATCGACCGGATCGACGATCCGGCAAAGAACTGGAAATTCAGTACCGCCGACCTTGAGGAACGCAAATACTGGGATCAGTACATGACCGCCTACGAGGCCTGCCTCGGCGCCACCAGCACCACCCACGCGCCGTGGTATGCGGTCCCCGCCGATGACAAGCACACCGCCCGGCTCATCGTCTCGCAGGTCATCGTCGAGGCTCTCGAAGCCCTCGACATGAGCTTCCCGCACGTCACCCCGGAGCGCCGCGCCGAACTCCAGGACATTCGCAGGCAGTTGGCCGCGTGAACCACGCCCGCATCACTTCATTCCGGTCCGCTCACCCCCCATGAGCGTCCAGTCGCCCGACCGGCCCGCAATCGGCTCAGCCGACGCCTCTCCGGCAGTGCCGATCTATCGTGCGCTCCTGCCCGGTGCCGATGCCCTGCTGCCCTACCTGCGGATCATCGACGCCAACCGCCACTACGCCAACCGGGGCGAACTGGTCCGCCGGCTCGAAACCCGGCTCCGCGAACGGATTGCCGCACCGGGATGCGCGGTCCTCACCGCCGCGTCCGGTACCGCAGCCCTGCAGGCGGCGATCCTCGCCCAGACGGGCCGGGCCGATCCCGCACGGCCCTTCGCCCTGATCGCAGGCTACACCTTCGTCGCCACCGCCATGGCCGCCGAAGCCTGCGGCTACACCCCGGTCTTCGTCGATATCGACCCGGCGACCTGGGCGATCGACCCCGCAGCCCTCCGCCAGCACGATCGGCTTGCGCGCACCGGCATCGTGCTGGCGGTCGCCCCCTATGGCCGCCCGCACGATCAGCAAGCCTGGGCCGATTTCGCAACCTCGACCGGCGTACCGGTCGTGGTCGACGCCGCCGCCTCGTTCGAGGCACTGATGCGGAACCCGGCCACCCTGACCGGCACCGTTCCGGTCGTCCTCAGTTTCCATGCGACCAAGGCCTTCGCGACCGGCGAAGGCGGTGCCGTGATCTGGTCCGACATCGAAGGACTGAAACGCTGCGCCCGCGCGATGAATTTCGGCTTCCTCTACAGCCGCGAAAGCCGCGCGGCCGGTTTCAACGGCAAGATGAGCGAATACCATGCCGCCATCGGCCTTGCCGCGCTCGATGGGTGGGACGCCACGGCGGCAGCATCGGCACGTCTCGCGGCACGCTACCGCGCCATAGCCGTGCGCGCCGGCCTCGGCGACCGGCTGATCCTCGCGCCCGAAATCGCCTCGAACTACGCCCTGTTCCGCGCCGACTCGCGCTCGGACGCCCTCGCCTCGTGCGCCTGCCTCGAAGCGGCGGCGATCGAGCACCGGTTCTGGTATGGTCCGGGCCTGCATCGCGAACCCTATTTCGCGGCACACCGGCCAGCGGCGCTGCCCGCTACCGAAGCCTGCGCCGCCGCCCTGCTCGGCATTCCCGTCTTCCCCGATATCGACGAGCCGGCGATCGAACGGATCATCGCCGCGCTCGCACGGACCGCACCATGAACGCCAGCACTCCCGTCCAGCCTCTCGTCCTCTATGGCGCAACCGGACATGCCCTGTCGGTCCGTGCCCAGATCGAACGCGTCTTCGCCGCCAGAAATCACCACATCGTCGCCTATATCGACGACCATCACCCGGGCGGCGAACTCGCGGGCGCACCGGTCGTGACATTCGACGAATGGCAGGTCCGCTTCCGCGAAATTCCGGTGATCGTCACGATCGGCGAGCCCCGCACCCGCCGTGCCCTCGCCGAACGGATCGAAGCCGCCGGGGGCCGGTTTGCCTCGATGTGCGGGGACTGGCCCTCGATCGCAGCCGATTTCACCTATGGCGAGGGCAGCTTCACCGGCGGCCCGAACTATATCGGCCCCAATGTCATCATCGGCCGCCACGTCCAGATCCAGCCGATGACCACACTCGCCCATGACGCGAGGGTGGGCGACTATTCGACGATCTGCACCTCGAACATCGCCGGCTGGGTGCTGATCGGCGACGAGGTCTTCATCGGCGTCGGCGCGGCGATCGTGAACGGCACGGCGTCCCGGCCGATCCAGATCGGGCAGGGCGCGGTGATCTATGCCGGCGCGGTGGTGACAAAATCGGTGCCGCCGGGCATGAAATTGGCTGGCAATCCGGCCCGGGATGTCAGCCTCACAGCGCAGAGACGACGGCGGATGGTTTCGAAATGAAAGTTTTTATTTTATCGCGCAATCGCCCATTGTTCTTGTGGAGTTGCCTCGACAGCTTATACCGGTTAACTCAGACCCAGTGTGAGTTCATCATCATTGACTCTGCTTCGGACGACCCGCTGGTGCGACCAGTAATTGACGGGTTCGAGAGGCGGAAGATGTTCAGCGAGATTATTTGGCTGAAGCGTAACGAGGCCCTACTAGTGCGAGCGGCAATCGCCGAGCGCCTTTCGGCAGCCGATGAATATTTTGCATTTGTCGAATCTGATGCTGTCTTGCTTGGTGGTGCCTATTCGTGTTGGCTTTCACGTATGCGGGATTTAATGGATGCGGATCCGATGCTCGCCATGCTTGGTTCATTTGACGATATGGCTGACCTCGTGTCCATGGAAGTCGCGCGCCAGATCGTACCAGACGCGACGGATGAAGAACTCCTGATATTAACCCACAATAAGTATTACAGGCCTGACCTTTACGATAAAGTTGATATGACAAAGCCAGTTGTGTCACCGCATAATCCATCTGGACGATTATTAATGCTTCGTACACCGATTGTTCTCTCTGTCGGCGGCTCAAGTGACTCCGATTTGCACGATCGTCTTATCCAACTTGGCTATAAGACGGGTATTAGTACCCAAGTAAGGCATAGGCATTTATCTTTGCTCAACATATTTGATTATCCCAGCTACGATACGTCGAAGCGTCGACGATTCATGTATGGTTATACATATCGGTCGCAGGTGGAGCAGAATATCGCGACTGGCGCAGTGAAAGTGGTCTATGATCCGGATGTACATGTTTTAGCTGGTGGCGTGCGGGTCGAGGGGGTGTTAGGCGAGGGCGGTGTCTTGAGATTTGATCTGCCCGCCTCGGTGGAGGAGCCCGTGCTGATTTCGCGCACTGGATTTGCGCTTGATACCGAGGACGTACGACCCCTAGGCGTCTCGCTTGGCAGCCTGATCATTGATGGTGTTGAACGTTTGTTCGATCCAGACCTTCAGCGTGGGTGGTATCCCGCCGAATCCGGGTGGCGCTGGACCGCCGGCCGCGCCGAACTTCCGCCTGCCCGCACCATCGAACTCACAGTTGTCGGCTCAGTCAGCTATCAGACCGACCCGATGGAGAGAGCGCAAGATCTACCATCCCAAGCTACGAATTG
>JAQTXO010000082.1 GCA_028688765.1 Acidiphilium sp.
GCACAGGTATAGCATTGCGCGCAGGCCCAGATTTTCTCCTGCATCGTATCGTAGATGCCTTCGAGATTCTCGGTCCACAACAGCTGCACGATCTCGCGGGGCGAATAATCGTAATAATGCGCCGAAGGGCAGGTCGCGGTACAGATACCGCAGTTGAGGCAGCCGAACAACTCCTGATCGTAGAGCGGGTGCGCCTTGATATCGTTGAAGATCTCTTCGAGCTTGTCGTAAGACACACCCGAATTGCCGCTCAACGGGTCGCTGATTGTAACTATGCCACTATCCATGGTCCGAACTCCGTTGTCGTTCCAGGCTCATCCGCAATACTTGGGGTCGGTCAGTAAGTCAGGACCTTCACATCATCGTTTTCCATGACTTCCTCGATCACATGTGCGCCACCGACAATGCCGGAACATTCAGGGATCAGGTCGGCTTCCGTCATGTCGAACAAGTCCAGATTGGGCGAGCAACAGTAGAATTTCACGCCGGCGTCATGGGCGTCCTTGATGAAATCATAGACGGATTTGTCCGAACCCGCCTTGACCCGCAACGCTTCGGCAACGCCTTTCTTCATCAGCTGCCCCGAAGTCGCGGTGCAGACGATCTCGACCTCATAGTCCATCGCGGCGGCAACGGTCGCCTGAAAGAAAGGCGCGCCCATTTCCTCGCCATTACGCGGATCGCTATTGACCATGATGATCATCAGTTTTCTGGCCACGCATTTCTCCCGATTTTTAATTATAGTCGTCAGGTCATCAGATTTTCATGGGCCACAAATTCGCGACCCCGCAAGTCAAAATGTGCTGTTGAATATAACGCTAGCCCGACACGTCGGGCTTGGCAAGACATATTCTGAGATTATGATATGAAAATCGATGGTGCACTGCATCACAACTTCGAAAGCGAAAGTAACCTATTGACCCGCCAGCGTTCGCACACGATCATCGGTCGATCACAACAGGAAACAGCATGAACCGCGCACGTTCAGCCCATCCATCCGGTGACTTTTATGACGCCGACCATGATCGGCGTGAGCGCATCGGCAATCGCCCGCTGTTCCTCGCCGAGGCGTACAAGACCGGGCGTGATGTCTTCGGGCGCTTCGTCGAACTCCATGACGAGGTCCTCGATCATGGCGCGCTTGATGCCCGGATGCCCGATGAAGCCGAGACAATTATTGTTGATCCTGAAGACCGCCGGCTCGTTGCCGGTGGTGGTGGCGAGAATTTCAGCGCCCGGCGGCAGAATCGCACGATCGCGCCCATAAATCACGATCGGAAATTCCACCGGCATCATGCCGCCCAGCGCCGCGGGATCGCTGCGACGGGCACGCACAACCTCCAAGCGCAGTCTGGTATCCTCGGCACCGCCCCCCGTTGCGATCGCCAGCATGGCGGCCCCGAGGCCGAGGCCGACGACGGGCAATTGCCGGGCGATCGCATCGCGGATCAAGCGGAGTTCCGGGCCCAGGCTCGCCAGCAGATCGCCGCTGACCGCGCCGCGCGGACCGGCACCGAGCACGATCAGACCCGCGAAACCTTCGGCGGTGGCCGGTATCGTCGCCCCCGGCGTGAACGGCCGGATATAGTGAAACCGGATGTTGCGGCCTTCGAAATGGTCTTCCATGAGGCCGAGATATTCGGAATCGGTGTGTTGCAGAACGCCGAGTGTGATCATGTTATCGTTTCCATATGACCGGATCGTGTTATGATGGATCAGTATAATAATCAAATGAGGGATTTGGAATCGTGACCTGGAACGACAGATTATCGTCAATCGAGATGTTCGAGGATATTGAATTCAATACGGATATCGTCGCGGCGCTGGAGGCTGCGGCAGAAGCCCGTCCGCTCGCGCCGCTGCGGTTTTTCACGCCGACATTTCGGGCCTACGGGACCGAGGACGTCAAAGGCTGCAACAAGAACAGTTTTCCGGCCTTTTCGATCACGGCGGGCGCGTGCGCGCTCAACTGCGATCACTGCCAGGCCAAAATTCTCGACCCGATGATCCCGGCGACCGACCCGGCGATGCTGGAACGGAAAGTGCGCGATCTGGTCTTGTTGCAGGACCTGCAGGGGTTTTTGCTGTCGGGTGGCTCCAACCGCCGTAACGAGGTGCCGTATGAGCGCTATTACCCGACCGTGGAAAAACTCAAGCGTGAGTTTCCTCACCTGAAAATCGCGATGCACAGCGCCCTTCTCGATGAGGTCAAAGCGCGCCGGATGGAGGCTGCCGGCGTCGATGTCGCGATGACCGATATCATCGGTGCGCAGGAGACGATCCGCGACGTCTATCACCTCGATCGGCCGGTCGAGGATTTCGAACGAACCCTGGCGGCGCTGAGCGCGACCTCGATGGACGTGGTGCCGCATATCGTGATCGGGCTGCATTACGGCCGGATTCTCGGTGAATTCAACGCCCTCGACATCATCGCCCGGCACCGGGTGTCGGCACTCGTCCTGGTCGTGGTGATGCCGTATTACGCGCCGGCAAACCGCCCGTTCGAGACCGTGACGCCGGAGGATGCGGCACGGGTGTTCGTGGCCGCCCGCGAGCGGTTGGCGGATGTGCCGGTCCAGCTCGGCTGCGCCCGCCCGGCGGGGATGCACAAACTCATCACGGACGCCTACGCCACCATGGCCGGGTTCGACGGAATCGCCTATCCCGCCGAAGGAATTCGCGCGCTGGCCACCGCGATCGGCCGACCGGTCGAACAGGCCCATGCATGTTGCTCGATCGCCCTCGATGGTCTGCGCGGGCGCACCGCCTGCGCCGCCTGATACCGAAACTCACATGAAAAACCAGAAGGAAACCGGATAATGGGATGTCTCGAAATGCCGCGCGATGCTGCGCCAGATTTCCGGCCCGGCGTAAAGGCGGATCATAACACCGCTGAGGCCATGATCCCCCGCGCCCCCGCGCCGGTTCCCGCCGATGCCCGCAACGGCGGCCGGGTCAAGGAGCGCGACGAGGTGCCGTCCGGCGTGTATCTGCCCAACAACAACATTCTGACGCCGCATATGCGCTCGCCCGCCTATGTCCAGATGTCGACCGCCGCGGCGATCACCCTCGGCGTGATGAACGGCTACATGCATCGCACGAGTTGCACGCGCTGCCTCAATCTTCTGCTGACCTACCCCGAAGGCTGCCGCGCCAACTGCGCCTATTGCGGCCTCGCCCGCCACCGCGAAGCGAGCCGCGACTATGCCGACCGCAACTTCATCCGGGTCGACTGGCCGGCGGTGCCCTATGACGACGTGCTCGACATCATGGAGCGCGGCGGCGACGGCGACCGCTTCCACCGGATGTGCATCAGCATGATCACCCATCCGAATTCCGATGACGATACCAGGGTCGTTCTGAAACGCTGGGTCGAGCGCGTGCCGGACGTGCCGGTTTCGATCCTGTCGAACCCGACCACGATGAGCCGGCTCGACGTGCAGACCCTGAAGGATCTCGGCGCGGATATTTTCACCGTCGCGCTCGACGCCGCCAACCCGGACGTCTTCGACCGCACGCGGGGCCGTGGCGTGCAGTCGCCCCATTCGTGGGACAAGTACTGGGATATCATGAAGGCCGCCGCCGAGATTTTCGGGCCGGAGAAATTCGGCGCGCATCTGATCGTCGGCATGGGAGAGAGCGAGCACGACGTGCTCACCCAGGTCCAGCGTATCCGGGACATGGGCGGGCATAGCCATATGTTCGCGTTCTTCCCCGAAAAAGGCTCGCTGATGGATCATCTGCCCGCGGTGCCCCGCCCGCAATGGCGCCGGGTGCAGCTCGCGCGCTACCTGATCGATTACCGTGACCGGCGGATCGACGACATGCGGTTCGATACCACGGGAAAGCTGGTCGATTACGGGATGCCGCAGGCGGATCTCGACGACATCATCAACGCCGGGGTCGCCTTCCGCACCTCGGGCTGTCCGGGCAAGGAGGCGGAGGACGTCTCGGCCTGCGACCGGCCCTATGGCGATTCGCCGGCGCGCGACATCGCCTCCTACCCGTTCCAGCCGAACAAGCAGGATGTCCGGTTGATCCGCCGCCAGCTTGCATCGACCAAGAGCTGAGCCATGACCCCGCGCCCGGTCTTTCGCGTGATCGACACCGGGATCCGCCCCGGCCAGCGCCACATGGCGTTCGACGAGGCATTGATCGAGGCGCGGGCGGCGAACGAGGTGCCCGACACCATCCGCTTTCTCCGCTTCCGCCCCACCGTGCTGGTCGGGCGCCATCAGGTGCTGCGCGACGAGGTCAAGCGCGACTATTGCGCCGCCAACGGGATCGACGTGGGCCGGCGCATCACCGGCGGTGGCGCGATCTATCTCGATGAAGGACAACTCGGCTGGGAGTTCGTGTTCGACCGCCACGCCCTGGAGTTCGGCGACCTGACCGAGACCACGCGACGCCTATGCGAAGCCTGCTGCACCGGCCTCCAGCGGCTTGGGGTCGCTGCGGCCTACCGCCCCCGCAACGATATCGAGGTCGATGGCCGCAAGCTCGGCGGCACCGGCGGATTTTTCGACGGCAGGCTGGTGAGTTTTCAGGGCACCGTGCTGCTCGATGTCGATCCGGTGCGGATGGTGTCGTGCCTCAACGTGGCCGCCGACAAGCTCGCGAAACACGGGGCGGCTTCGATCGCCGATCGCATGGTCTCGCTCGCCATGCTCGGCGGCGGCACGGCACCCCCGGTCGGCGAGGTCATGACCGCGCTGCTGAACGGCTTTGCCGAAACGCTCGGGATCGATCCGGTCCGGGGCGAGATCACCGAGGCCGAGGAAGCGCGCGCGGCGGAATTGTTCGACCGTGAGATCGGCACGCCCGCCTTCATCGAAGGCGAGGCGCCGCCCGCCGCCAGCGATGCCGTCCGCGGCCATAGTTTCACCGCCTATCCCGGCGGACGGGTGCGGGTCGATCTGCGGTTCGAGGGAGCGGCGCGCGACCGGATCGCCGATTGCGCGATCACCGGCGATTTTTTCGTCACCCCGGCCCGCGCGATCCGCGACATCGAGGCGTCCCTGCGCCGGGCGCCGGTCGCGGAGATCGAGACGATCGTCATGCAGGCGCTGACGGCACGCGGGGTCGATTTCATCGGCCTGACCGCCGCACAACTGATCGGATCGATCCGATCCGCGGCGGAAAGCCGGTTCGAGCCGCATCGTTTGCATGAAATGAACCTGGTGGAGCCAAGCGGAATCGAACCGCCGACCTCCTGAATGCCATTCAGGCGCTCTCCCAACTGAGCTATGGCCCCACCGGTTCGCGGCGTATAAACCGCGCTCCGGGGTGAAGCAAGGGGTGGAAACCCTGTACGGTCGTGTTAAGAGGGCGAAGCCGGTCGCCGGGTTAGCACAGTGGTAGTGCAGCGGTTTTGTAAACCGAAGGTCGGGGGTTCAAATCCCTCACCCGGCACCACGCGCCCCACTTCGTCTTACCGATATAGATGCCAGACGGTCTGTAAGCCGGGTTCTGTCCGCATCCTCGCGGATGGTGGACGGCCATTCGTCTGGGACGTGCATTGCTGCACGCCTCACGCGACCAACCCGGGTGACGGGTCGAAAACACCCCTGCGGCCATGATCGCTCACGCCGCCGGCCACCCCTATTCGGTCTTGCTCCCGGTGGGGTTTACCCTGCCGCCTTCGTTACCGAAGGCGCGGTGCGCTCTTACCGCACCGTTTCACCCTTGCCCGCAAGCCGAAGCGCGCGGGCGGTTTGTTTTCTGTGGCACTGTCCCTGGGGTCGCCCCCGCCGGCCATTAACCGGCACCGTGTTTCCGTGGAGCCCGGACTTTCCTCCGTCACACCCTTTCGGGTCTCGTGACGGCGGCCGTCCAACCGTCTGGCTCAGGTCTCTTCGACGATCGGGTAGGGCTGGTCAATGGGCACATTGAAAATGCCGCGCGCCATGATCACCGCAATGGCCCCGAGCTGGACCGTGGTGGCCCCGAGCAGGCTCATGACCACGCTGGGGGTAATCACCCGCGCGGTCGCCGGGATCAAATGATCGGCAATATCGCGCTGATCGAAATAATACAGCACGATCACGAAAACGACGGAGAGAATATTGGTGCCCGCGAACAGCCAGAGCACGATGGTGGCGATCTGGCGGCGGATGCCGGCATCGGACAAAGCGATGCGCTCCGGAACGGTCAGGCTGCGATCGAGGGCCTTGAGCGAAACCCGTGTTTCAGCGGCCGCCGCAACCGGCTCGACCGGAGGCATCAGCCGTCGAGGCTGACGCGGAGCGGATGATCCTTTCCCTGGATCAGGACGGTGTTCTTGTCGTCACGCTGGTCGGCCACGACGCGCGAAAGCGTGATGGCGCGGCGAAGTGCGGCGGCATTGCTCGAAACGCCGAATATTTTGCGCAGATCGGCGATGGCTTGCATGGTCCGTTCGTCGAACGCGAAACTGGTGACGGGCATGGCGATCTCCTTATATGAAATCTATATAGAAATTATATGGACATCGCAACCGGATTCAAGGGGGCGCCGCGTTCAGCCGGGGTTTGCCGCCGGTTTCGGCAGGGCGATATGCTGGCCGGGATAGATCAGGTTGGGATTCTGGATACTCGCCTCGTTGGCACGGTAGATCAGCGAATAATCCGTCCCTTTGCCATAGAGCTTGCGCGCGATCTGCCACAGGCATTGCCCCTGGGTGATCACGATTTGACCGGGTGCCAGCTTGCCGACCTTGTGCGGGGCGAAGGCCGTCTGCATCGATTGCAGGACGCTGCCGGTCGGGCTCGTGGTTTCCAGCCTGAAGGTTCCGGGTTTCGCGGGCAGGCTGTCGGTCCGCATGGTCCAGCGCCCGGCTGCATCGGCCTTCACCGTGCCGAGTTTGGTCGTGCCGAGGAACAGCGACACGGTGGCACCGGGCTTCGCCGTCCCCGCAATCACGGCCTTGCCCGAACCATCGTAATCGACCGAGCCGAGGCCGAGGGTGCCGGGTTGCGGCCCCTGGCCGCTCAGCACCTGCGAGGGCGATTTGCCGGTGCCGCTGAGCACCGCGAGCGCCCCCTCGTTCGGCGCCTCCGGCACGGATACCGTGACGCTGCGATTGCTCGCCATCACCTGACCGGTCGGGCTCGATGCGGACAGGGCGAGTTGTTGCCCCCCCGCCGGCAGGGGGGTGGAGGTGACGAAGGCGAAGCTGCCGGAGCGATCCGCCTTCACCGTGCCGATCGCCTTGCCGTTGGCGGTGATGGTGACGGTGCTGCCGGGTGCCGCGTGGCCGGCGATCACCGCGTTGCCACCGGCATCCACCCGCACGGTATCGAAGCTCGGCCCCGGAGCGACCGAAGGCGAGGCGATGGTGCTGGGCGCAACCTTCGGGGCTGGTTTGGTCGGCTCGAAATGCTGCTGGCCGCCGAGGAACACGAGGCCGAGCAAGGCAACCAGGCCCAGACCCGCAATGGCGGTCGGCGCGACCCACCCGGGAAGGGCGGGGCGACCGGGCTTTTCATTGTCGGTTTGCTGTGCGTTGAGGGCCATGGGCGGACTCTATCAATAACTTGCTTCGATTTGATTACCCTGCCACGAACTTGTCCCTGTCGATAGGTTCAAGAGGTCATTCTGGAATATGAGTCACATTTCGGTCACGGTATTTTGCGGGTCTTCAGTCGGGGTCGCGCCCGACTACATGCAGTCGGCGCGCGATCTGGGCGCGGGGCTCGCCGCGCGCGACATGACGCTGGTGTTCGGCGGCGGCAATGTCGGCCTGATGGGCGCCGTCGCGGGGGCGGCCCTGGGCAGCGGCGGCACGGTGGTCGGGATCATTCCCGATTTCCTGCGGGCGCGGGAGGTCGAGTTTCCCGGCCTGTCGGAGTTGATCGTCACCGATTCGATGCACACCCGCAAACGGCGCATGTTCGCCCGGGCCGATGCGTTCGTGGTGCTGCCCGGCGGGCTCGGCACGCTCGACGAGCTGATGGAGATCGTGACGTGGAAGCAGCTGGAGCGTCATGCCAAGCCCATCATCCTGGTCGATATTCTGGGCTGGGCGGGCGGAGTGGCGGCCTTGCTCGATGCGGTCATCGGCGCCGGATTCGCCCGGGATTCGGCGCGCCAGCTATGGGAAATCGTCCCGGATGTCGCAGCAGCGCTGGCCCGGCTCGACGATTATTCGCCGTCTTCCGGCAATGGCTCGATGGTCGAGACCCTGTAATCCTCGCCGAACCAGCGGCCGAGATCGACCTCGCGGCAACGGCGCGAGCAGAAGGGCGCCTGTTCGGGAATGCTCGGCTTGCGACAGATCGGGCAGGGTTTCGCGGTCATGGCAGGATCTCGTGGAGTGGCGGGCGGGTACGGGGGCGCAGAATCTCCGCGAAGCCGAGAGAGGTAAAGCCGAGCAGGCGCGGTTTCAACGGATCGCGTACGAGGGCCTGCGTCAGATCGGGCGCGAGGCTGGGCCGCGCGCTCGCTTTCATGCCGGCGAAATCGATCAGGATTGCGCCGTTGAGGTTGCGCAGGCGGATCTGACGGGCGAGTTCGGGGATCAGCGCGCGATTGAGCCGTGCCTGCAGCCCGGTTTTTTCGCCCCGTTCGGCAGTGGCGGCTCCCGCGTCGATATCGATGGCGGTGAGCGCCGGGGTCGGCGATATGATCGCGCGCGCGCCGCCGGGGAGACGCACGACCGGCTCGGTCAGGCCCGCGATTTCCTCCTCGATCCCGGCAAAGCAGGACGGCGCATGCTCGATACCGGCAAAATCAGGGCGGAGCCGGGCGATCAGCTCGAAATCCTCGGCGAGGATCGGCGCGTCCGGGGGCAGGGCACGAAATTCGCCGATCGGGCCGGGGCCACGGGCGTCGAGGCCAGGCCGGCCCGCCGGTTCGCCCGGGGCGCGGGCGAGACGCGGCCCCTTGCCGCCCTGCGCCGCGCGGATGATCCGCACCGCGAGCAGATCGCCCTCCGATGCCGATTTGCCGCCCGCGCTGTCGGGCAAGAAGCCGCTGGCGGTGCCGAGATCGACGAAGACGCCG
>JAQTXO010000083.1 GCA_028688765.1 Acidiphilium sp.
ACGCGAGATCACCGGCTGGGAGGTGTTGAAATCGCGCGCCACGGCTGAAAACGACCCGCGTTCCGCGACACGGACGAACGTGTTGAGCAGGCTTAGCTGGTCCATCGATGAGACTTTCGGGATTTATAACGAGCGGTGCATGAGATAAATCGTTTTTTAGTTTAACCCACAGCGACTGATATGAATATATGTCATTCGTCATGGCGGTTTCCGGATTTTCCCAGTTGCGTGCGTCGGCGACCGCCCTTGCGGGCGATCTGCCGCGCGACCTCTGGTTCGCGCTGCGCACCGCGGCGGCGGCGTTGCTGTCGCTCTATGTCGCGATGGCGTTGGACCTCGAAACGCCGCACTGGGCCGCGTGGACCGTGCTCACCGTCAGTCTGCCCTCGATCGATCAGGCGCTGCTGAAATCGTTTCACCGGATGATCGGCACGCTGGTCGGGGCGGCGGTCGGGGTGCTGTTCATTGCGCTGTTCGCGCAGACCCCGCTGCTGTTCGACCTCGCCATGGTGCTCTGGGCGGCGCTGTGCGTGTATCTCGGCACCAAGGCGCGCCAGTATGAAACCTATGCGCTGGCGCTGACCTGGCTGACCACCGGGATCATCGCCTATGGCAGCATCGCCGATCCGGCGGACGCCTTTACCGTGGCGATCACCCGGACCGCCGAAGTGACGATCGGGGTGGTGTGTGCCGGGTTGGCCACGGTGATTTTCGCGGGGCATCGTGCCGGGAGAGCCAGTCAGGCGGACTCGCCGGTGCCGGGGCAGGCGCGGCGGAACGCGCTGCGGGCGGCATTGGCGATCGGACTGGCCAGCCTGTACTGGTATGGCTCGGAATGGGAAAACGGGCCGGATTTCGTGCTGATGTCGGGCGCGGGGGTGACGCTGTTTGCGGCGCATCCCAGTAAGTTATCGGCCACGCTCGGACTGCTGCGGGGCTTTCTGCTCGGCACCGGCCTTGGACTGTTCGTGCGGTTCGCGCTGTTCACCGAGGGGGCCGGGTTCGGCGTCGAGGCGCTGATGCTGCTGCCGTTTCTGGTGCTTGGCGGGCTCGGCGTGGCCGATCCGCGCACTCAGGGGCCGGCGACCGGTTATAATCTCGCGTTCATTCTGGCGGCCGATCCCTCCAACAGCCTCCATTTCGATCTGGGCAGCGCGCTGAATACCGATTTCGCGATGATTGCCGGGGTGCTGGTCTCGGTGGCGGCGTTTCTCGGCTTCGTGCCGATCCGTGAACTCGTGCGGCGGCCGACATGAGTATTCTGCCGCCACTGGCCGAGTTTTCCGTGTTCGGCATCGGGATCGAGCCGGCGGTGCCGATGCTGCTGCTCGCCGTGCTGGTCACCGACCTTCTGCGCCGTCTGCTTGCGCGGGCCGGGTTGGACCGGATGGTCTGGAACTGGCCACTTTTCATACTGTCATTGTTCGGATGCGTCGCGGCGGGACTGATCCTCGCGATGCCTTCGATCTGATCGGAAACCACGATGCTCGATTTTCTTCATCGCGAGACGATTCCGGGGCCGCAGGTTACGGCGGCGCTCTCTCAACCCGCAGCCGCTGCGCCGCCGCGCCCTTACAAGCCGCTGTTTTCGGTTCTGGCGACGCTGATCGTGGTGATTGCCGCGATCTGGCTCGCCGTGCTGGCATGGCACCGCTATGACGCCACGCCCTGGACCCGGGATGCGCGGGTGCGGGCCTATGCGGTGGCGGTCGCGCCGCAGATTTCCGGCCCGATCGTCTCGGTGGCGGTCCGTGCCAATCAGATCGTCCACAAGGGCGCGGTTCTGATGAGGATCGATCCGGCGGATTTCATCAACGCGGTTGCCGAGGCGCAGGCGGCGCTGGCCTCGGATGAAGCGATCGCACGGATGAAGGCGGCGGATGCGTTGCGGCGCGCGCGACTGCCTTCGATTGCCGTTTCCGCCGAATCCCAGGGCAACACCGCGGCGGCGGCGGCGGCAGCCGAGGCGGCGGTTGCGGGGGACAAGGCGCGGCTTGCGCAGGCTCTGCTCAACCTGAAACGCACCGTGGTGCATGCGCCGGTGACCGGCACGATCACCAACCTCACCCTGCACGCCGGCGATTACGCGCATGCGGGTACGCCGGCGATCACGCTGGTCGACGAACATGATATCTGGGTGACCGCCTATTTCGAGGAGACCGAATTGCCGATGATCCATCCGGGCGCGGCGGCGACCATTCGGTTGCTCGCCGACCCCGGCCAGGTGTTGCACGGCACCGTGCAGGGGATCGGGCGCGGGATTTCGGTGACCGATGCGCAGAATTCGGCGGGCGGGCTTCCGGTGGTTAACCCGGTCTATTCCTGGGTGCGGCTGTCGCAGCGAATTCCGGTGCATATCGCGCTTGGCAGGGTGCCGGCGGATCTGTTTCTGGCGGCGGGAATGACCGCGACGGTGCGGATCGTGCCGCATCGTGCCCACCGGTAAGCCCCCAACGAAAAAAGCCCCGCATCGGGTGATGCGGGGCTCGGTCCGGTCAGCGGGATCGGTCAGGCGGCTAGTTTCTGGCTGTCCTGCTCGATGGTCGGCACCGGCGTCGGGGCGCTGGTGATCGCGATCCGGCGCGGCTTCAGCGCTTCGGGGATGACGCGCTTCAACGCGACATGGAGCAGGCCGTTTTCGAGCGATGCGCCTTCGACCACCATGTGATCGGCCAGCGCGAAGCGACGTTCGAACGCCCGGGCCGCAATGCCGCGATACAGGGTTTCACCCTTCGGCGACTCGTTGCCGATTTTGCCGGTGATGATGAGGTTGTTTTCCTTCACCGTCATTTCGATGTCCTCGGCGCGGAAGCCGGCGACCGCCATGGTCAGCCGATAGTTTTCGGCGTTGAGTTTCTCGATGTTGTAGGGCGGATAGGATGTCGCGCTCGCATCGGGCACCGCATCGAGCAGTTGCTGGAGCCGGTCGAAACCGATCGCGGAGCGAAACAGGGGAGAGAAATCGAGAGTCATGTAAACCTCCTCAAAAAGCAAGGTCGTGTGGCGGATTGTCACGATGACCAACCCGTGGTGATGCCCGGAAAGCTCCCGAGGAACTTCCGGACGCTGAAGGACCCAATGGCATCCTTCGGTTCGATATTAAGGAAAGGCAGGGGAGGTGTTCAAGAGGGTTTCGGCACGCCGCGCCGATTTTTCCGCCAGCGCAAAAAGCCGCGACCTGCAGGGCAGATCGCGGCGGGGCCGATACGGGCTGGAAAGGCGCTTACTTGGTGCGCGCGCCGATGCTGGCGAAGCGCTTGTTGAACTTGGCGACCTGACCGCCGGTATCCATGACCCGGTGCTGGCCGGTCCATGCCGGATGGGATTTCGGATCGATGTCGAGGCGCAGCGTATCCCCCGCCTTTCCGTAGCACGACCGGGTGGTGTAGGCGGTGCCATCGGTCATGATGATGTTGATCTCGTGATATTCGGGGTGGATATTCGCTTTCATCGTACTCTCCTGGGGCGACCGATGCCGACCGGTCATTCGGCGGGTCGCTTAACCCGGCGGGGTCCTGAAGGCAAGCGGCCCCAGCCATGCGACCCTGCGGCGCAACACCTCCGGCACCGTCATCCGACCGGTTCGGCCACCACGGGGACCCGGCGGAAGGCGCTGGTGAGCTGGCCCAGCAATGTGCCGATCCGCCGGGGGGCGAGAAGGGCGAGCGTACCCAGGAAGACCGATGCGGCGATGATGCCGCCCGCCGCGAGTTGGCTGAACATGGCGACGATGCCCAGCCCGGATTGCTGCACCAGAATCGGCACCAGGGCGGCGGCTGCCACCCGCGCCGCGATCAGGGCGATGAACGGCGCGGTGAACAGCCGCAGCAAGGGCCAGGCGGGCCGGCCGATCCCGATCGAGAGAGCCGGCAGCAACAGGATCGCGGTCAGAAGGCCACGGGCGGCAAGGGTCCATGCCAGGATCAACAATCCTTCGGGTGCGGCGAACCACGCGGCCAGTGCCGTGCTCGCGGCATTGATCGCGGCGAACACGGAAACCAGCACGGGCCGGCGCAGGGCGGTGAGCATGGGGTTGACGAAGGCGTAGACCGCTGCCGCGGGAACGATCAGGCTGAGCGCGGCGAATACCGGGGCGGAGCTGGCCCATCGCGCCCCGAACATCAGCACCACGACCGGTTTCGCCACCGCCCCCGCGACCGCCGCTGCCGCCAGCGACCCGATCGCAAGGACATCCACCAGCGAGCGCGCGACCGCGAAACGGCGATCCGGATCGTCGCGGACCGCAACGAAGACCGGGAGGAACACTTTGCTCGCGGGAAAAACCGTGAGCTCGCGCAGAACCTCGGCGAGGCGCTGGGCGATCCGGAACTCGCCCACCGCGGCCACCGGCATGCGGATGCCGATGAGAACGACATAGCCGGTCGCGGCCACGTAATCGACGAAGGCGGCCCCCATCATCGGGATATTGAACCGCAAGGCCCGCCCGATCGCGGCGAGCGAGGGGAACGCCGGCGGGTGCCAGCGCGCGGTGATCGAGGCGGCGGCGGCGTAGAAGGTGATGCCGACGATCCGCTGGGCGATCAGCGCATCGAGCCCGTGACCGGAAAAAACCAGCGCCAAAGCGACGGTGCCGCCGAGAATCGTCGAGCCCAGCGACATCAGGCTGAGCGCCCGGAAGCCGAAATTCTGCACCAGCCGCGCCGAGGGCACCACCAGGAAGGTTCCGATGATAATATTGACCGACAGAACGCGCGTGACCCATGACAGCGCGGGGGCACCATAGGCGCGCGCCAGAACCGGGGCCGCGACGAACAGCAGGCCAGCGATTGCGGCGGCGAGAATGAACTGGGCCCAGAATGCGCCGGCTTCCACCGTCCGGTCACCTGGGGAGGCAACCACCTGTTCCCCCGAGCCGCCTGTGGTGATCATGCGCCCGATTTCGGAGAGTGCGGAGGCGATGGCGATCAACCCGACATCGGCGAGCGTGACATGGCGGACCAGAATGGCGAGCACGGCGAACCCGATGCTGCGCTCCCCTACCGCGGTGGCGAAATTCCAAGCCGCGCCGTGAGCCGCACCGCGCCGCAAGCTCATGAGCCCGACACCCTTGAATTGTGCCCGTTGTGCCGGACGGTCATGCGGTTGTACCGGTCTGCATGAACGGAATATAACAATTTATTCAAGTTTGGCGATGGGCCGGCGTTATCTTCCGCAACCCGCTCTTTACGAACCGCCCCACCGTCACTAGAACCGCCCCTGCATACGCCGTGTACCCCGGCGGAGGGGTGGCCGAGTGGCCGAAGGCGGCGGTTTGCTAAACCGTTAGACGGGTTAAACCGTCTCGTGGGTTCGAATCCCATCCCCTCCGCCACCCATTTCCAAAGGTTCCAGCATCTAAGCCATAGGTTCTATTTCCAGCATGTATTGTGGATACGTGTATCGGGATACAACGCGGGGCCGCATGTACGTGGATAGAGGTGGACGCTAGCCCGATTATCACGGATAGGTGTTCAGCATATCGTTTCGATATGATGCTGGATAGTTCTTAGGATATTCCTGCATCGTGAGCGGTCTCTATAGAAAGATGATGATATATCCTATAATAAATATAATATGACAGTAGTACTGTCCTATATTCATTTTGTTTTTACGTGCGCGCGTGAGAGAGGCGGCCCATGCTGAAAAGTGGGTTTGAGAGTGAGGCCCCCTGCTATTCTCGCTATTCCGCTATTCTGGGAGCGGGCAGCGCCTCGAAAACACGGATATCGAGGGGTTGCTACCTGCTATTCCCGCTATTCCTGCTATTTTCGGGGTCTGGTAGCTTCATCCGCTCACGGAAGTGCGAGATAAACGGGGGTTGTGCTTTTGCTGGTCGAGGGGTCGAGGGGTCGAGGCGGTGCCTGCCCAGGCGACTGGGCAGGCCTTCGAAACGTCCCGTCGACGGGACGTTGTTTCTTTCGCGCATCACGCCGAAGTCGGTGCTGGCCTAACCCTCGCCCATCTCGCCGATCACTCACGCGCGTTGATGTGTGTAGTATGGAAGTTGAGGTGTCACGCATCATTGTTCAAACCTGTCGTTTGCCGGTAAATTACACGCGCACGGTGGTCAGTTCCGCGCGATCTGGCTCCTTCACCGTGACATCAGGCGCGATAAACCCCCGCACCCTCCCGCCGCCCTCTCGCCACTGCGACGGCTTCCAACCGGTCCCGGCCATCAGGCGGCCAATGTCCTGCCCCGTGATGCCCCGTAATGCCGCGATCGTATCACATGCCGCCAGCAGCGCCGGGATTGCCACCCTGTCCCGCCCGGTGGCAGCGCAGATGACGCGAGCAATCATCAAGACCGCGCGCGATCGGGGATCAGGCGGCATTGCGGGCGGCTGCGGCGCGCATATGCGCCTTCACGCTCCCCCGCGCCGCGCCGGCCTCGGGGTCATCGATGGGCGCGTTGCTGATCAGCGGCCCTATCTCCTTTGCGGCATCGGCGACAAGCTGGGCGGCGCGGTCGGGGTTCGCCTTCAGGTCCGCCGCGAGCGTCTTCCACCGGCTATCGAGCGTGCGGATCGCGGCATCGTGGTATCGGCGCGCGGCAACGATTCGGACGCGAAGTTCTGCGAGGTTCATGTTCTTCTCCTTCACGGCCCGGTGAACGCCGGCGTGCCGTAGGGCGACACGCGCCCGTTAAAGCCCGTCGTGCTGCCTTGGTTCTGGTTGAGGGATGCGGCGAGGCCGTGCTTGATGGCTTTGCTGCCGTCGCCCCAATTTCCGATGTTGACGGTGGGGACATCGCCGCTCGTCCTGCCGGGCTGGGCCGATGGTGGCGGTCCCGGTGACCATGTGCCGTCCCGCTCGGTCAGGACGCCGACCCCCTTAGAGTGCGGAGACCGGGCGAGCCCGAGCGCATGCTCGATTGGTGCGGTTACGTGCCGATAGACAAAATGACCGGCTGCGTTCGATGCGTTCGCGCCGGTGTTCAACCATCGATCCGCCGTTTTCATCCACCCCGCGAATCGCTCGATTTCGTCAAAGAGGGCTTGCAGGCCGGTGGTTGCGGTTTTCATCCCTTTGACTGGGCCAGCCCAGTTTTGATTGAGGGCGGTATGGGCAACCAGCAGGGAGGATGCCAGCCCTACAAGCAAGCCTTCCGGCCCTACCAGTGTGACCAGCCCCGCGCCCGCAAGCGCGGCGCCGAACGCCACCAGGCCGCCGCCTACGTCGAGCAGGGCGCGGTCGATCTTCTTCGCCAGCCCGGGATGAGCGGCGAGGTAGGCCGTCATGTGGTGGATGCCGTTCGTGATCGAGTTCAACGCAGTCACCGCGCTCTTAACCGCAGGCACCCCGAGCGCCGTGACCAAATTCGACCACGCCGTTGCGAAGTTCTTGGTGGCAAGCCCCCAGTTATTCGAGGCAACGTCCTGATACGGGTGCCCGTCTTTCACGCCCTTGGCGAACAGGTGCTTGAATCGATCGATCTGTGGTCCGTTATGGGCGATGAAGGCGAGCAGTCGCGCGGCGGTCGATGCCGAGAACATGCCGGTCAGGGCGGCAAGCTGCTGCTGGTAACTGGAAAGCCCTTCTGATTTCAGTTTCGGGATGACGATGTGCCGGACCCAATCGAGGAAACCGTGCTTCACCTCGTAGGCGTGACCGAGCATGTCCTTCGGGTTGAACAGGAACGTGCTGCTGCCCTTGACCTTGTGCATCTCGCCAGGGGCAACCATGCCGTATTTCGTCAGATATGCCGCCGAAACCGCCGGGGCGCGACCGACATTCGCCACCATGTAGGACGTGAACATGCCACGCCCGACCGCTGGCCCAAGTGCCATCACGGCTTCGGTGTAGTTCGCCAGCATCGCCCGAAATGACGTGACGGTTGCGGCGGGGCCGGCCTGCTGCGTCATGCGCAGGATTTGCGAACCCGTTACCATGCCGTGCGTCAACAACATGGCCTGTTCGATGTAAGGCAGATTTGCCAGCAGCGCCGAAACGCTGATTTTCTTGCCCTTGTTCTCGCCGCCGACGATATCGACCGCCTTGAGGGCTTGCGCGAGCGATGTGCCGTCATGGCCGCCGAGAATTGTATCGAGCGCGATCTTGGCCCGCTCCACCGCCGGCAACGCGGCCCGCGCATTGGCGCTGCTGCCCAACATGCTGCGGAGCATCGTCTCGGTATGCATCGCGCCGCCGACACTCACGCCGGACGTTGATGTTGAGACTTTCCATGCCGCGTTCGTGTTCTTCGCGATCTGGCCCGGCCCAACCCCGATCGCCGCCATCGCTGCCTGCTGGTTGATCACCTTGGCACCGGCGCGGATGATTTTCTCGTACACGTCGAGAATACCGGCCCCAGCAGCAGCGGCGATCGCGCCGGTTTCGATCATCGCGGTGCCGAAGGTTTTGGTTGACCGGGTGGCTCCGTCCATCGCCCGCATCACCCCGCCCATGTCATGCCGGATCAGCCGCAACCCGGCGGAAACGCCGTTGCGGAGCATCATGGAGACTTGAATTTTATAGGCGTCCATTTCGTTACCTTTCCGTTCCGTCGCACGTTGTCGCGTAAACCGCGCCCGATCCCGTCGCGAGAATGACCGCGATCTGTGATGCGTAGGGACCGGCCCCGATCAGGATTTGCGCGCCGGGCAGGACGGGCAGCCCACCGCCGGCGGAAACCGCCGCGCCGATCGCCACGAACGCGAGCGATGACGTGGCATTGGTGATCAGCACCGTATCACCGGGCGATGCCAGCGTGGCGGTCGCGGCGGTCGTGCTGGCCGCGATGGCGACGGTGGCGCGGGGTAGATGGGCGATACTGATCCGGTCGCCATCAGGCCACCTTGGCCGGCAAGGCTTCCTGCCTCACCTCGCCGGCCTCGGCATCCGCCGCCCGTGGAACAATCGGGCCGCGAATATGATGCTTGAAAAATTGCC
>JAQTXO010000084.1 GCA_028688765.1 Acidiphilium sp.
GGCAATCCCCGGAACGGGCCGAGCAGGCCGAGAAAGATCATCACCCCGGGGACGTAGCGGGAGGTTTCGCGGCTTTCATCGAGCCGGCTCGCGATACCGTCGAGCATGGTGCGCATGCTCGCGATCGACAGGCTCATCCGCTTGCCGTCGTCACCACGTCCCCCGAACATCCGGGCCATCGGGAGCAGGAGCTGTGGTTTCGGACCCTGTTCGATCGAGGAGCGGGAGCGCTGGAAGCGTTCGACCCAGTCCACTTCCGGGCTCAGGCGCAGGACCTGACGCAAATTCCAGCCGATGCCGAAAATCTCGACCAGGACGATCACCGAGTTGACCACCGGGTTCGCCATGTAGAATTTCGCGAGCGTGGGCGCGATGATCGCGGCCAGCCCGTATACCAGAACCAGAAACACCAGCATGCGAATGAGGTAGCGGTTCGGTCGCGTCATGATGGCAAAACCCTTACGGTATTTCCGTCAGCGTAACATGATCGGGTACGAGTCCCGGCGGATCGCCCAGCGCCTGAACGATGATGTGATCGGATTTCACCCCGGCGTGGCGCAGCACCGCCCGCACGGCAAGCCCCCGGTTGAGCGCCATCCGCCGCGCGACCGAGGGATCGTTCGCGACACCCGGCGCGGTGGCCTGCACCACGAAATGGGCGGCCTTGTCGAATTTGGTCGCGATGAACGCATCGAGCGCCTTTGCCTGGGTGGCGGGCAGCGCGACATCGACATGCGGGAACATCAGGGTCAGCGCGCGGGGCTGAACCGGGCGCGGGGGTGGTGCTGCGGCGATGACCGGCGGCGGCGGGGGCAATGGCAGTCGAGGCGGGGCGATGACCGGATGCACCACGGCCCGGCGTGGCGCGGGATGGCGGATGATCGGGTGATAACGCGGCCGTGCGACCGGTGGTGGCGGTGGTTTGCCCGAAAGTTGCTGCAACGCCTGCTGATTGACCACGACCTGCGCCATCGCCGCCGACGTGCCGCCGGCCACGATCAGGCCCAGCGCGATTGTCACCGAGATCCGTCTCATACGGTGCCAGACTAGCGTAAAACCTGCTCCCCCCTCAATGGCCGGGGAAACGAGGCGGTTGATGAAGCGGGGGCGAGCGATGGGGCCGGCGAAGCGGGTGACGAGTGGTGATGCCGCATTCATGCTGAGATTAGAGCATTGAGGGGTGGGTGGGGGTTGCCCGTGGCTTGGCGGCGAAAATCTTGAGGTCGGGATGTTATATGACTATCCGGATGGTCAGGTGCGTGATTTCGTGTGCTATATGACGATTTACGTGGTCAGGAGCGTGGCATGGATGCGATCAATCTGGCGGACGCCAAAGCCCATCTGAGCGAATTGGTCGACCGGGTCGAAGCGGGCGAATCGATCGACATTATCCGTCGCGGCAAGCCGGTTGCGCGGCTGACCGCCGCAACGAGGCCGCGCAAGCCGATCGACGCCGCGCTGCTGCAGTCGCTGACGGCGGGGATGCCGCCCCAGGCCCAGAGTGCCGCCGATCTCGTGCGGTCGATGCGGGATGACGATCGCTGCTGATGCGCTATCTCGACACGTCGCTGATCGTTGCGGCGCTGTCGAATGAAGCGATGACGCCGCGTGTTCAGGCGTGGCTGGCGGAACAGGACCCGACGCAACTCCTGATCAGCGACTGGACGGTCACTGAAATGTCCTCGGCTTTGGCGATCAAGCTGCGGACCGGACAGATCGGCCTGGAGCAGCGCGCGGCGGCGCTCGCCATGTTCAACAAGCTGGTCACCGAGAGCTTCATCGTGCTGCCCGTGACGGGCGGGCAGTTCCGGGCGGCTGCGAGGTTTGCCGATCAGCACGATCTGGGGCTGCGCGCCGGGGATGCGCTGCATCTGGCCGTCGCATCGGAACATGGCGCCACGGTGCATACGCTCGATCAGCGGTTGGCCAAGGCGGGACCTGCGCTTGGTGTGCCGGCGCAGTTGCTGGCATGAAGCAGACCGTTGCCAGCGTGGCCGGACCCGATCTGGAGTTGCCACGGAAAGTGCTTATCGGGCGGACGGGCGATACGGTCGGGTAGCGATCATTCCCACTCGATGGTTCCGGGGGGTTTGCTCGTGATGTCGTAGGTGACGCGGTTGATGCCGCGGACTTCGCCGACGATGCGGCCTGCGACGCGGGAGAGGAATGCCATGTCGAAGGGGTAGATGTCGGCGGTCATGCCATCGGTGCTGGTGACGGCGCGAAGCGCGCAGGCGTAATCGTAGGTGCGGCCATCGCCCATGACGCCGACGCTGCGGACCGGCAGGAGGGCGACGAAGGCCTGCCAGATGGCATCGTACAGGCCGGCGGCGCGGATTTCCTCAAGGTAGATCGCGTCGGCCCGCTGGAGGATTTTGACTTTTTCGCGATCGACCGCGCCGGGGATGCGGATGGCGAGGCCGGGGCCGGGGAACGGGTGACGGCCGACCATGGCCTCGGGCAGGCCGAGTTCGCGGCCGAGGGCGCGGACCTCGTCCTTGAACAATTCGCGCAAGGGTTCGACCAGTTGCATGCGCATCCGCGCGGGAAGGCCGCCGACATTGTGGTGGGATTTGATCACGGCACTCGGGCCGCCGCTGACCGAGACGCTTTCGATCACATCCGGGTAGAGCGTGCCCTGGGCGAGGAAATCGGCACCCCCGAGTTTGGTGGCTTCCTGTTCGAACACGTCGATGAACAGGCCGCCGATGATCTTGCGCTTCTGTTCGGGGTCGGAGATGCCTTCGAGGGCGGCGAAGAACAGGTCCGACGCGTCGCGGTGGATGAGGGTGATGTTGAAGCGGTCGCGGAAGATGCGGATGACATCGTCGGCCTCGCCGGCGCGGAGCAGGCCGTGATCGACGAAGATGCAGATGAGCTGGTCGCCGATCGCTTCGTGGATCAGGGCGGCGGCGACCGAGGAATCGACCCCGCCGGACAGGCCGCAGATGACGCGGCCACTACCGACCTGGGCGCGGATTTTGGCGCGTGCGACATCGCGGAAATTCGCCATGGTCCAGGCGTTCGACAGGCCGCAGACATTGTGCACGAAATTGGCGAGGAGTTGCGCGCCATGCGGGGTGTGCATGACTTCCGGGTGGAACATCAGCCCGTAGAAGCGGCGGGTATCGTCGGCGATGACGGCGAAGGGCGCGCCGTCGCTGGTGGCGACGGTGCGGAAACCGGGCGGCGGGGCGCTGATATGGTCGCCGTGGCTCATCCAGACCTGTTCGCGGCCACCCCGGGTCCAGGCGCCGTCGAACAGGGTGCAGTCATCGGTGATGTCGACGAAGGCGCGGCCGAATTCGCGGATATGGGCACTGCTGACATCGCCGCCGAGTTGGGCGCACATGGTCATCTGGCCGTAGCAGATGCCGAGGACCGGGACATCCGACTCGAAGACGAGCTGGGGCGCGCGGGGGGAGTTTTCCTCGCTGACGCTCGCGGGGCCGCCGGAGAGGATGAAGCCGCGCGCCCGGAACGCCGCGATCCGGGCGGGGTCGGCATCGAAGGGCCAGATTTCGCAATAGACCCCGGCCTCGCGCAGCCGGCGCGCGATCAGTTGCGTCACCTGGCTGCCGAAGTCGAGGATCAGAATCCGTTCGTCGGTCAGCTCATTCATGGGGTGTCATGAGCATGACCGGCGGCTGGATTCAATAGGCGGAGGTGCGGCCCCCGATCAGACCAGATGTTCAGGCCAGATGTTTCAGGCCAGATGTTCGGCGAAGAAGGCGAGGCTGCGTTGCTCGGCGAGTTTGTTGGCCTCGGCGTTGAAGCTTGCCCGATCGTCGCAGCCGAAGCCGTGATCGGCGTTCTCGTAGATGAAGACCGGGATTTCGGGTTGGGATTGCTTGATCGCCTCGACATCGGACATCGGAATTCCTTTGTCGAGCGCGCCGAAATGCATCTGCACCGGGCAGTTGGGCACGGCTTCCTTGGTCTGCATGATGCCGCCGCCGTACCAGGTGACGGCTGCCTTGAAGCTTTTGCTTTTCGTGGCACCCCACCAGGCGATGGTGCCGCCCCAGCAATAGCCGATGATGCCGGTCGGGCGGGGGCTCAGTTTTGCCGCGGTCGCTTCGATATCCATCATGACATCGGATTCCGCGATCGCGGCGCGCAGTTCGAGGCCCTTTTTCACGCCGTCCGCCGTGTAGTCGAGTTCGACGTTGCGCTCGGCACGGTCGAACACCGCCGGTGAGAGCACGTAATAGCCGGATTGGGCCAGCCGGTTCGCGACGTCGCGCATGTGACGGTTGACGCCGAAAATCTCCTGCACGACCACGAGCGCGCGAGGGCTTTTGGGGTCACCGGCGGCATAGGCCTGGAATTTGTGGCCGTCGGCCGAGGTCAGTTCGATCATTTCACCCAAAATCATTCTCCCTCAGGTTTGGCGAAGACCGCGAAATCGCGGGCGATCCGCTCGTAGATGTGGCGCTTGAACGGGACTGCCAAGGCCGGAATTTCGGCGAGATCGGCCCAGCGCCACGCGCTGAATTCCTGATGCGCATCGGCATCGAGGCGGATCAGATCGTCGGTGCCGGTAAACCGCAGCGCGAACCAGCGCTGGCGCTGGCCGCGATGCCGGGTGCCGAGGCTGGTGCGGATTTCGGGGGGGAAATCGTAGCTCAGCCACTCCGCGATCGAGCCGAGGATGGTGGCGGCGTTCGTGCCGATCTCTTCGCGCAGTTCGCGCATGACGGCGATGGCGGGGTCTTCGCCGGGGTCGATCCCGCCCTGGGGCAACTGCCAGGGATGGCTGAGCACGGCCTGATGCTCGATGCGGCGCGCGATCAGGATTTTGCCGGCGTGGTTGAACAGGGCGGCACCGACATTGGGCCGGTATGGCAGGGACGAAGGGTCGGTCATGGCGATCCTGCGGCGCTCGCTCCGGGATCGGCGAGGGTGCTTACCGGAACGAGGCTGACATGGCTGGTCGAGGGCGAGCGCAGCCATGCGGCCAGAGTTGCGATGCCCGCGCGGGTCGGTTCGGTGATCACGCCGATCGCGCTGCCTTTGGCGATGGCGGTCGAAACCAGCAGATTGAGGTCGTTGGTGATTGCCGATGTGCCGGAGTCGGGGTCGATCACGATGGTGGCGGACCGGCCTGTCATGCCGGATGGCAGGGATGCGCCGGGGGTTGCGGCGACAAGGAACAGGCCGCTCGCTGAAATCTGGCCGGCGAGCCAGGACGCGGCGTGGGGATGGGTCATGAAGGTTTCGGGAACCGTCATGCCGATCGCATCGGTGACGCCGGCATAGCCCTGGATGCGCGAGAGGGCCCAGTCCAGCCGTTTGAGATTGGTTGCGGGCGAGGCGCCGGCGTGCAGGGCCTGATCGCCTTCGGTGATGTCGGGCGAATTATTTACCTCCATCGGCAGGCCGAGAATGGTCTCGTGGCCGGCCTTGCGCGCCGCGAGGGTGAGGGCGGCATCGTGGGCGCCGTAAGGAGAAAAGCCCAGCGACACAGCCGGAGGCAGGGTTTTGACCGCAGCGAGACCCGGCGCGAGGGCGTAGCCGAGCCCTGCCACCATGATCGCGATTTCGGGCTTGCCAGCGGTGGTGGTGGTGGTGGCGGGCCTTGCAGCGTAGTAGCGCATCGGGGTGATGCCGTAGGGGCCGGGATGGGGAATTTTCCACGCGGGATCGACCGCGGAGGCGGCGAGCAGCATGGGGCTCGGCGCCGGGATCGCGCCATCCGCCTGCCGTGCCGGCAGCGTTGCCGGGGGTTTGATCGGGCCGAGATATTGCAGGTAGGCGGCACCCGCGATCACCACGAGGCCGAAACCGCCCCAGAAGAGTTTCAGCGCGCGGGGAACCGGGGTGGTTACGCGGTCCATCGTGTCCGGTTCAATGGGCGGCCTGACCGGTGCCTTCCTGAGCCATGGCCGAGGCGAGTTTCAGGGCCATCTGCAACTGGTAGTCGGTTGCGGGTTTGTCGGGGACCAGTTTCGGCCAGGATGCCGGGGGCCGGGGCGCGATGGACTTCGCGATCGGCGGCAGGACGAGCTTGGGCGGAAGGATCGGCGTTTTCATGCCCGACGGGTTGTGGAAGGCGTTGGGCATGTCGGCTTCGCGGATCTTCGGGAAATGGTTTTTCGAGTTCTTGCTCTCATGGACTTCGACATCGGGCTGCACGCCGTAATCCTGCAGCGATTTTCCCGAGGGCGTGTAATAGAGCGCGGTGGTCAGGCGCAGGGCACCGTGGCCGGGGATGGTGAAGATCGTCTGCACCGAGCCTTTGCCGAAACTGCGGGTGCCCATCACCACGGCGCGGCGGTTCTGCTGCAAGGCGGCACTTACGATTTCCGCCGCCGAGGCGGTGCCGGAATTGACCAGGATGACGATCGGCTTGCCGTGGGCGATATCGCCTGCATGGGCGTACCAGACCTCGTCATCCGATGAATGGCGGCCATGGGTCGAGACGATCTCGCCGGAGTTCAGGAAATCATCGGCGACTGCGATGCCCTGGTTGAGCAGGCCGCCGGGGTTGTTGCGCAGATCGAGCACGTAGGCATCGACCTTGCCGTGGCTTTCGGACTTCAGCTTGGCGACGGCGCGGCGGATGTCGCGGTTGGCGTTTTCGGAGAAGCTCGCGAGACGCATATAGCCGACCCGGCCGTAGAGCTTGTCCTTGACGGCCTGGACGTGGATGGTCGCGCGGGTCAGCTTGTCGATGATCGGCTTATCGCTCCCGGCGCGTTTGATCGTCAGGGTGATTCCGCTGCCCGGTGGGCCGCGCATGGCATCGACCGCCTTGTTCAGCGTGTAACCGATCGTCGGTTTGCCGTTGATCGCGACGATCATGTCGCCGGGCTTGATGCCGGCCTTGTAGGCGGGGGTGTCGTCGATCGGGCTGATCACCTTGATGAACCCGTCCGCCTGGGACACTTCGAGGCCGAGGCCGCCGAACTGCCCGCTGGTTTCGGCCTGCATGTCGGCGTACTGGCGCTTGTTCATGTAGCCGCTATGCGGGTCGAGCCCGGCGAGCATGCCGTTCATGGCGTCGTAGACCAGTTTTTTCGAAGGCTCGGGCATGACGTAATCGGCTTTGACCCGTTGGAAGATATTCTCGAACAGGCCGAGCTGCTCGTAGGTGTTGGCGCCGGCGGGTTGATCGGCCACGGCACCGCGAATGACCGGCGCGACCACGCCGACCCCGATGCCGACCACGAATGTACCCGCGATCAATAAACTCGTCCGAAGCCTCATACGCGCCATCCTTCTGTCCCGCCCGATCGCGTTGACATGATCCCATAATGCGCCTGAACCGGAAGTCCAGTGCCGCGAGGCACCGCGTCAGCGCGCGGCAGCGCCGGCGCCGAAATGACCGGCGGGGTCGATCGCTGCGCCGTGATGGCGCAATTCGACGTAAAGACGTGGCTGATTGCCTGGATCATGCGGGTCGTATCGTGCCATGCTCCCCACCGGTTGGCCAGCCCGGACGGTCTGGCCGACGGCGGCGTCGAACCGGTCGAACCCGGCCATCACGAAATCGTATCCCTGTCCGCAATCGATGATCATCAATTTGCCGTAACTCTGGAACGGCTGGGCGAACACGACGCTGCCGGTGCAGGCCGCCGTGACGACGGCGCCGGGGGTGGCGGCGAAAGTATCCCCGGTTGCCGGGCCGGCGGCGCTGGCCTGGCCGAAGCCGCGCACCAGCGTGCCGGCGACCGGGGCGCCGCTCAGCGATTTCGGCAGGCCGCCGGCGGGGGCCGGGATGCGCGCGGCGGCTGCGCGCGCCCGTGCCGCCGCGGCTTGCGCCTGCTGGTGGCGGAGTCGCCCGATCAGGCCGACGAGGCTGCGCGCCTGGGCGGCATCGGCGCCGGCTTCGCGGGCCTCGGCGGCGTGGCGCGCGGAGAGGGTTGCCGCCTGCTGGCGCACCGCGGCGATCCGGCGTTGCAGCACCGCCTCCTGCGCCTGCTGGGTCGTGATCGAGAGCGTGAGGGCGGCCTGCTGCGCCGTCAACGCGGTGCTGAGATGGGCGTAGCGACGGCGGGCACGACGCAGGTTGGCGGCGCGCTGGCCGATCTCGCGGGTGATCCCCTGCATCACCAGAGCACCTTCCGCGGCCTTTCCGGGGGCGGCATCGGCGGCGAGCAGGGTTGCCGCCGGATGCAGGGCGAGGCGGGCGATCAGGGGCAGCAGGGGCGCGATCGCTGCGGCATCCGCTTCCAGCTCGGCGCGGGCGGCGGCGGTGGCGGTGGTCAGGCGGTCGAGCTTCGCGACGATGAGCGCGGTTTGGTCCTGGGTTTCGCGCAGGGTGGCGGCGGCGGCGATTTCGCTGCTGACCAGCGCTGCCGCCTGGGCATCGGCGATGCGGGCCGCGCGCTGGGCCGCCGCCGCCGCCGCCGCGTGATGCTGGGCCGCGAGGTTGGCGGCATCGAGCCGGCGTTGGGCCTGATCGATGGCTCCATTGCCCTGCGCTGCCGAAGCGAGGTTGGGGATGACCCCCTGCCCTGCCGATCCGGCGATCAGCACGGCGATCATGCTGCGACGCCATCGACGAGACCGGCGGGAATCAGGTGGGCGCGGATCAGGTGGGCGGGGATCAGGTGGGCGGCGCATCGGGCCCGATCAGGGACTGGCCGGTCATTTCGGCGGGTTGGGCGATGCCGAGCAACGCGAGCAGGGTTGGGGCGAGGTCGGCCAGTCTTCCGTCATGCAGGACGGTGCCGGGGGGTGCGCCGGTCAGCAAGACCGGGACGCGGTTGAGGGTGTGCGCCGTGTGCGGGCCGCCGGTTTCGGGGTCGCGCATCATTTCGCAATTGCCGTGATCGGCGGTGACGATGAGCTGCCCGTGCTGCGCGGCGATGGCCGCCGCGATCCGGCCGAGACAGGTATCGACGGTTTCGACCGCGCGGATCGCGGCTTCCAGCACG
>JAQTXO010000085.1:0-6850 GCA_028688765.1 Acidiphilium sp.
GTACCGCGACCTGCCCTTCGGCGCATTATTACGATTATTCGCCCCGCGAGATCGTGCAGCTGTTGTGGACCGAGAATCTCGAAGGCATCTACGATACGATGCAGGAGAAAATCTGGGCCTGCGCGCGATGCTATCCCTGTGCCGCCCGCTGCCCGTTCCATAATTCACCGGGCGGGCTGGTGATGGTGATGCGCGAAGTCGCGATCCAGCACGGCATGCAATCCGCCAAGGATGTGCTGCGTCCCTTCACCCGCGTGCTGATGAAACTGGTCTCGACCGGCAACCAGCTTGCGCCGAACATGATCACGCCCGATGCATTCCCCGACTGGGGGCCGAATATCGCGAAAGTGAAGGCCCCGCTCGATCTGCTCCGCAAGGCGATCCCGATGCCGACCATGCATACGACGGACACCGCCTGGGAAGTCAACATCAAGACATCGATCGAGCTTTACACGATCTGGGAAGAGACCGGCGTGCTGAAGCAGCTCGAAATGATCGATGAAAATCTGTTCGACGTGATCTGCGACATCATGGAAGAAAAACGCGCCGATTTCGAGGATTGGCAAGACGAGCAGGACGATTGATCAACCGCGTTGATCCGAAACGATCGAAAGGTTAAGGACAATGGCTGAGAAACCCGTAAAGACTGCCGAAGGCGACTTCACCGGATTCGGTTCCGAATGGCGCGCCAGCACCCTCTCTCCGGAAGATGCCCGCACGGCGACCGCCTGGGTCGAAAAGCGCATCGACCGGCGCGAGATGCTGACCCAGAAGGACAAGGTTCACGATGTCCGCGACGTGATGTGGGATCTGGAAAAGGACGGTGAAATCGTCGTCCACCGCATCACCGACCAGCACGAACCGGTCATTGGCCGCACCTTGTACGGCTGGGAGAAAAAAATCCCGACCAATCAGCTCTGGCACCATAAATCCTGCGGCCAGTGCGGCAATATTCCGGGCTACCCCAGCTCGTTGCTGTGGATCCAGAACCAGCTCGACATCCGCTATCTGGACGAGACCGACCAGACCTCCTGCACCGCATGGAACTATCATGGGTCGGGGATCGGCAATGTCGTGAGCCTTGCCGCGGTCTTCCTGCGCAATTTCCATCAGGCCTATGTCTCGGCCAAGGCGTTCGGCATGGATGCCGGGTATTACTACCCGCTGGTCCACTGCGGGACGTCGTTCGGAAACTACAAGGAAATCCGTCATTTCCTGCTCCATTCCGCCGAACTGCGGGAAAAAGTCCGCTCGATCCTCGCCAAGCTCGGCCGTCTCGTCGATGGCAAGCTGCTGATCCCCGAGGAAATCGTTCATTACTCGGAATGGTTGCATGTCATGCGCAGCCGGATCGCGGAACGGCAGGTGATCGATGTCAGCAACATCCGCGCCACGGTTCATCCGGCGTGCCATGTGCACAAAATGGTGCCGGAAGACGTGCTTTATGACGAAACGGTTATGGAAGGTAACCGCGTTGCGGTCTCGACCGGGTTGTTGCAGTCTTTGGGCGCCCAGGTGATCGACTACTCGACCTGGTACGATTGCTGCGGCTTCGGCTTCCGCCACATCATCGGCGAGCGTGAATTCACCCGCTCCTTTGCGATCGATCGCAAAATCAAGGTCGCGGTGGAAGAGGCGCGTTCGGATGTCATGATCGGCCACGATACCGGCTGCATCACCACGCTCGACAAGAGCCAGTGGATCGGCAAGGCGGTCAACAAGGTCTATGAGCTGCCGGTGATGGCCGATTGCCAGTTCGGCGCGCTCGCCATGGGGGCGCATCCCTACAAGCTCGCCCAGTTGCATTGGCACGCCTCGCCTTTCGAAAAACTCCTTGAGAAAATCGGGATCGACTGGGAACAGAAGAAGGCGGAATTCGAAGATTACCTCAAGGATGTCGCAGAGGGCCGGATCGAGACATTGTACGACCCGAAACGCGCGATCACCTCGGGGCCGGGCTATGTCGGCTTGTCGATTGAAGGAACGGGAGCAAACGCGTGAGTGATCCAATTCTGATCGTCGGCGCAGGGCCGGCGGGACTGTCTGCCGCCTATGCTGCCGCCGGTAACGGCAGCAAGGTGGTGCTGGTCGAAAAGGCGGACCGGCTCGGCGGTGCGCCGATTCTGTCCGGCTATGCCAAACTGGTACCGAGCCATGAATGGGCGAAGGACGCGATCGGCGGCATGGTCTCGCGGGTCGAGAGCAACCCGATGGTCACGGTTCATCGCGACACGACGGTAACGGCGTTCGACGGCCAGCCGGGCGCCTTCGTCGCGACGCTGTCGAGCGGCGAAAAAATCAACGCCAGCGCCGCGATTTTGACGACCGGCTTTACTCATTTCGACTCGGTGAACAAGCCGGAATGGGGCTTCGGCACCTATCCGGATGTGGTCACGACCACCCAGGTCGAACAGATGATCTCCTCCGGTCAGGGGGTCCGTTGCCCGTCCGACGGGCGCAAGCCGGAGCGCGTCGCGATCCTGCTGTGCGTCGGCTCGCGGGATCGGCAGATCGGGCGGGAATGGTGCTCCAAAGTCTGCTGCACCGTCTCGGCGAACATGGCGATGGAAATTCGCGAGGAACTGCCGAACTGCAACGTGTATATCTATTACATGGATATCCGCACCTTCGGCCTCTACGAAGGTGAATTCTACTGGAAAAGCCAGGAAGAATACAAAGTCAAATACATCAAGTCGCGTATCGCCGAGGTGACCTCGAACGGCAAGCGCCTGATCGTCAAGGGCGAGGATACGCTGGTCAAACGCCCGATCACCATTCCATTCGACCTCGTGGTCCACGCGATCGGCATGGACCCGAATATCGACAATATGCTGATCGCCTCGGTGTTCGGCGTGAAGCTTCAGCAATACGGCTACATCGATCGCGCCTCGACCTACACGATGATGAGCGGCACCAGCCGCCCCGGCGTGTTCGTCGCCGGTGCCGCGACCGGGCCCGAAACCATCGATGACTCCATCGCCCAGGGCCAGTCGGCGGCGATCGCCTCGCTGAACATGAACCACAGCGCCGTGCGCCAGGCCGCCGAGTAGTGGGACGGTCGGGCAACATCGTCCCGCTTCGCGGTCAGCACGGCGTCGCGCCCGTGCTCGACCTCGGTGGGCCGCAGTTGCGCGCCACCCTGCAGGATCTGGTGGAAGCCTCGGCGTCCACCGGCGGCATCGACGTTTATGTCAACGCTCTCGGCGTCAAATCCGCGCTGTTCACCGCCCTGCTGGGCCGCGATGCGATCGGCCGGCTCGACGAATCGCTGCTGCGCGACCTTCTGGCGCTGATGCCCACGGTTCGCCGGCGGGCCCGGCTGTGGCTGGAGCGGGAAGGTGCGTCGAGCTTGCGCGCACGCATCATCACCCTGATGGAAGGCCACGGGCGGGAACAGCCGATTGACGATCTGATCGCGAATTTCACCGGCCAGTTCCCCGACGGCAACGATTACCGCTGGACCCGCGATCTGGCGGCGGAAATCCTGCATTTCACCGCCCCCGACCGCTGCCCGCTGATGACCCGCTGGATCTGGGACGCCAAGGCAAAAACCGGGGTCTTGCGCGAGATCTGGTTCGACGACGCGATCGATGAAAAACGCGTGGTCGTGCGCGATGATTTCGCGACCTTCAAGGTGCTGGCCGACGAGATTGCCGGGTTCCTGCGGGAGAACGGTTTTTTCCGCGAGCTTGCCCTCTGCCAGGACGTGATGTTCGCGCATGTCTATGCGCGCTACATCAACGATCGCGGCAACCAGTTCCTCAAAGGCGATTTCGGCGGCCCGGAAGATCGTATGGCCCATACCCGCCGGATGCTCGGCCTCGATGCCCCCGGCGCCAAAAAAGGCCGCGCCGCCACTGCCATTGCGCAGGATTCAGTGCCCGAACCTCTCCAGATCAACAGGACACGCCATGCCGATTCATGAAAAATCGCTGATCAGGCCGGAAAATTTACGTCGCAACGAGTCGCTGATCATCGAAGGCGTCGATGTCTCGGGCGACTGGAGCACCTTCATCGATTCCCGGGTGATCACCGACTATAACGAAACGATGCAGGACGAGATCGCTGCCCTGCCCGGCGGCGAACATATCCATCGCTGCTGGCAGTGCGGTTCGTGCACCAATTCCTGCACGGTCAATGCGATCAACCAGGATTTCAACCCGCGATACTGGATCTATCTGATCCGCATGGGTTACGAATCCGAACTGCTGCGCGACAAGGACATCATCTGGCAGTGCGTGTCGTGCAACAAATGTACCTATGCCTGCCCGCGTGACGTGGTGCCCGAAGGCGTGATGAAGGCAACCGCGCACTGGCTGGAACTCAAGGGCCACACCGAGCCATCCAACTCCACCAAGTTCGACGACGTGTTCTCGAATCAGGTGTTCGCCACCGGCAAGATCGAAGACGGTCTGGTGATGCGCGATTACTTCAAGGCGACCAATCAGAGCATCACCCAGCCCTGGCTGATCGCGATGGTGAAATCCCTGGTCAGCCGCATGCCGGTCACGTTGCTGATGAAACTCGGCATTTCCACTGTCATCCGCCCCCGCACGCGGGACTGGTCGCGCGCCCGCGAGGCGATCGGCGAGTATGTCACCGAACGGAAAGTCAAGGACCACGCGACGGTCGGCATGCCGATCTCCCACGCCAAAGCGGCGCACGGCGAGCCGATCAGCACCAAAGGATCGTGAACATGAAACACAAAAAAGTCGCCTATTATCCCGGTTGCGCCCTCGAAGGCACCGGCCACGCCTATAACCGCTCCACCAAGGCGGTCGGCAAGGCGCTGGGGCTCGACCTCGTCGAGCTGGAGAACTGGAATTGCTGCGGTGCCATGGAGGTCAAGAACGTCGACCCCAAACTGCAGACCTATCTTTCCGCCCGCAATCTCGCCATCGCCGAAGACATGGGCTTCGACACCGTTATGGCCCCCTGCAACGGCTGCTACCACAATCTGAAAAAGGCCGAATACGATCTTGAGCACGATCAGGGCTCGAAGGACGTGGTGAGCCGGATTTCGACCAAGGCGGGGCACAAGACCTATGAAGCCGGCAAGGTCACCACGATCCACGCGCTGGACTGGATCAAGGAATCGGTCGGCGAGGAAGGTCTCGCCAAGCTGGTGAAAAAACCGCTGAAGGGCCTCAAGGTCGCCAATTACTATGGCTGCATGTATACCCGCCCCCGTCACATCTTTCCTGAGAAAGATCAGGGACCGGGTTCGGAATCGACCTCGAAGCCGCATTTCATGGACGATCTGCTCGCCGCCGCCGGTGCCACCAATGTCGATTTCCCCCTCAAGACCGCCTGCTGTGGCGGGGCGCACACACTCTCCGACTCCGACACCTCGACCAAGCTGGTTCTGAATATCCTGATGGCCGCGGAAGCCTGCGGCGCGGATGTGATCGCCACCGAATGCCCGACCTGCCATACCGGGCTCGAAATGCACCAGAAGCGCGCCGAGACCAATTTCGGCAAAAAAACCTCGGTGAAAATCCTCTATTTCACGCAGTTGCTCGGCATGGCCATGGGCCTGTCCAAGCGCAATGTCGGGGTCCATGAAAACTTCTCCGACTCGGGCGATCTGCTCAAGGCGCGAGGTCTCGGATGACCACCGATCTCGCCTTGCCGGTGATCGACCCGCGCGGCGAGGCCTGTGACGACCTGCTGGCGCTCGATCCGGCGGTTCTCGCGCAGGCCCGGTTCGCGATCATTCACGATCTGGTGGCCTTGGCCGAAGACCGTGTTTCGGTCTGGCTGCTGTCGAAGGGCAAGACCCCGGGCGATGCCGAGGTCGAGGGATTTCGCCTGCTCGGCCTGCATCGTCAGGCCGCGCAGGGCGATGCCAGCTTCAACGCCTGCCGCGAAACCTGCCGCGAACTGATCTATCAGACCAACATGGTGAAGGCCGCAACCGACGATGCCGAAGCCGCACGGCACGTCCGGCTCGCAATCATGGTTGCCAGACATCTTGCTTTGTTCATAAATGGCAAACTCGAAGTTGCCGGCCTTGGCGAATTCTGCTGCTCTGCGAAAGGTATTCGCAGCGAAGACGCCGATCGGACCCAGGGCCATGATTTCGACACGACAATGACAACGTCCTGAGGGAAATCGAACATGGCAAATGTCCGCGGCTGCAACCTTCCTGACGATCTGATCTACGATGTCGACAACAACATGTGGTACCGAGCCGAAGCCGATGGCACGATCACTCTGGGCATGACCGCGGTGGCCGCCGCCCTCGCGGGCCAGCTCGTCGCGTTCACCCCCCGCAAGGTGGGGCGTTCGGTCCAGGCCGGCAAATCCTGCGCCACCATCGAATCCGGCAAATGGGTCGGGCCGGCGAAAATCGCCTTCGATGCCGAAGTCGTGGCCGTGAACGACGCCGTGGTCTCCGATCCCAAACTTGCCAACGCCGACCCCTACGAAAAGGGCTGGCTGGTCCGCGTCAAATCCCCGGGTTGGGATGAAGTCAAACCGAAACTCACACCGGGCGCGCAGGTTGCCGCCCCATACGAAGCCAAAATGGTCGCGGACGGCTTTGCCGGCTGCGCACCCTGAGCCGCCTGATCGTCAACATAAAACGGAGGAACTCACGCCATGCACATGCTCGACGCCAAGGATCTGAACTGCCCTTTGCCGATCCTGCGGACTAAAAAGGCCCTCAAGGACGTCCCCTCCGGCGAAGTGCTCGAAATCCACGCGACCGATCCGGGCGCGGTGAAGGATTTCGAAGCGTTCTGCCGCACCACGGGCAACGAATTGCTGGGTCATCGGGTCGAAGGAAAGGTTTATATCTTCCAGATCAAACATACGGCCTAGCGGCAACATCAAACAGGTGGGGGAG
>JAQTXO010000085.1:6860-8875 GCA_028688765.1 Acidiphilium sp.
TTCCGATCTGCAATGACCGCCCCGATCGGCTTGATGGCGGCGGGGGTGATGAATGTCGCCGATCCCGCCGATAGCAGTTCATTCGCTGAAAATGTCGTCTGGATGCCGTTGAAGGCCGGGGTAACGCCCAGCCTTTGCGTCGATTCGATGACCACGCAGGCCGATACCGTCAATATGAAGCAGGTCGGTCATCTGCCTTTGTCGAAACAGGTCGAGATGATGCTCGGCAAGAAGCAGCCTCTGATCGAGGTCTTCATGTTCTGCAATCCTCTGACCGCCGTGAAGATGGTCCAGGCCAACTACGCCTTCGGGGCCTACCTGCCCTGCCGCATCACGCTGCTCGAAGCCAAACCGAACGAATACGGCGTGGTAATGCTCAATCTGGACCCGTTGATCGCCCAGATCCCGAAAAACTCACCCCTTTTGAAGGCTGCGCAGGATGTCAACACATCGCTCCTGAGCATCCTGAAGGCCGGGGCGGACGGGTCACTGTAATGAACCCAATCAGGCACGCCCCGTTCGCGGCGGACGAGCGTTGCCCCTCCCGCCGCGCATAACACCAACAGAATGAAGGAACCAGTTCGATGTCCGAACCCACCGCGAACGCCAAGGCTATGTCGATCATCGTCACCAAGGGAACCCTCGACTGGGCCTATCCTCCCTTCATTCTCGCGACCACCGCAGCCGCGATGGGGCTCGACGTCACGATGTTCTTCACGTTCTACGGCCTCAACCTGCTGAAGAAAAAGCTCGATCTGGGCGTCAGCACCCTCGGCAATCCCGGCATGGAAATGCCGATGGGCGGCATGCACGTGAAAATGCCGAACATCGTCTCGATGCTGCCGGGGGTCGATGCCATGGCGACCTCCATGATGAAAAACCTGATCAAGAAAAAAGGCGTCGCCTCGATCGAGGAACTGCGCGAAATGGCCATCGAGGCCGACGTCAACATGATCGCCTGCCAGATGACGCTCGACCTCTTCGAGTACAAGCGTGAAGATCTGATCCCCGGCCCCAGCCTCGGCGGTGCCGCCTCCTATATCGAGGTCGCCCAGAAGGCCGGGATCAATCTCTACATCTGATCCGGATATGGCGACCGGTCATCAGGTCGATCTGCTGGTGATCGGTTGCGGCCCGGCGGGAGCCTCGGCGGCGGGCACCGCAGCCGAGGCCGGGCTTTCCGTCCTGCTGATCGATCGTCGGTCCAAAATCGGCGATCCGGTTCAGTGCGCGGAATTCGTGCCCCTGCCGATGGTGCGTCACGTCAAACGCACCGGCACGCTGGTTCAGACCATCGCCACCATGACGAGTTTTCTGCCCTCGGGTGCGCAGGATATCAGTGATTTCCCCGGCCTGATCATCGATCGCGGCGCCTTCGACCGCGCTTTGGCGGCCGAAGCGGGCGCTGCCGGTGCGACGATCTGGACCGATTGCCGATTTCTCGGCTGGAACGGCGACGTCGCCACCCTGCAACAGGGCGAACGCACCGTGCCGGTTTCAGCACGCTGCCTGATCGGCGCCGATGGCCCGCACAGCAGCGTCGCCGCTGCCCTCGGCCTGAAACCCCAGCCGATCGTGCAGACGCGGCAATACACCGTCCCCCTGCGCCGTCCCCATACCGCGACCGACATCTATCTCTCGGACCGTTTCCCCGGCGGTTATGGCTGGCTGTTTCCCAAAGCCACGGTCGCCAATCTCGGCGTCGGGGCCGATCGCGGGCTCGGACCCGATCTCAAGACCCCGCTCGACCAACTCCACCGCGATCTTGCGGCGAGCGGTCTGGTCGGCACCGATATTCTCCACCGCACCGGGGGCGCGATTCCGGTGGGCGGTGCCCGGACGATGGTACATGGCAACGCGGTTCTGGTCGGCGACGCCGCGGGCCTGAACCACCCGATCACCGGTGCCGGGATTTCCGCCGCGGTGATCAGCGGTGAAGCCGCCGGCCACGCCGCCGCACGCTGGTGTGCGGGCGAACCCGAGGCCTTCGTCGAGATGGAAGACGACATGCAGGA
>JAQTXO010000086.1 GCA_028688765.1 Acidiphilium sp.
CGTAGCGGTACCACGGGCCGGGGTGGTCGTGGGCGAGCGGTGCGGTGACCGGATCGCGCTGCCCCTCGCGGGTCAGGGTGGGGGTGAAGCGGCCGGTGACGGTGCCGGCGCCGTAGGGGCGCGCGGGCAGGATCGGCTCAAGGGGCGAGCGGTCGAGCGAATCGATCGTTTCGAATTCGGACCCGGCCTCGATGAGCAGCGCTCCCCCGGTGCGGACATGGCCCGTGATGTTGGCGAGGTAGGGCGGCAGCAGCAGGTCGTCATTGGCGAACTGGTCGAGAATGATCAGATCGAACTTGCCGAGATCGCGCCCGAACAATTGGTTCACCGGAAACGGGATCAACGACATGTCGTGAACCGGGGCGGCGAGCGGCTCGGTGGGCAGGCGCAGGATGGTGAAATTCACGAGGCGCACGGCGGGATCGGCCTTGAGCAGCAGGCGCCATGTGCGCAGGCCAGGGTTGGGCGCGCCGGCGATCAGCAGCACCGTGAGGCGGCGGCGGACGCCGGCGAGGTCGAACACCGCCTGATCGTTGGCGACCGAAACCTCGCCGGGAAGCGGCTGCGCCGCGACCGCGACGACCGAGGTTCCGGCATGGGCGATCCGGAGCTTGACGTTCATGGGCGTGCCGACCGGCGCCATGACGCGCGATGCGGTTTTGCCGTCGACCGTGATGGTGACCGGGACCTTGGTGCCGCGATCGTTCACCCCGTGATCGCGGATGATGAACCGGAGGTCGGCGTGATGGCCGACGAGGCCGTAGCGCGGGGCGGAAATCAGGGTGAGGGCGCGGTCGGTCTGGTTGCCGCGCGCCGCGAGCAGGGCCGAGACCGGAACGCCGGGCGGGATCGGGAGGGGGGCATCGGTCGCTTCGCCATCGGTGATCGCGACGATCCCGGCGAGGCGATCGGGCGGGATGGCGGCGAGGGCGTCGTGCAGGGCGGCAAAGAGCGGGGTGCCGTCATTGGCGGCACCGGTCACGGTGACGACGCGCAGCCTCGTGGCGGGCGGCAGGGTGCGCACGAGGTGGTGGAACGCGGCATCGGCGAGGCGGGTGCGATGACCGATCGCCATCGAGGGGGATTTATCGCGCAGGATCACCGCGATGTCGGGCAGCGGGGTGGTGGTGCGGATCTGCCAGCGCGGGCCGGCGAGCACCGCAAGCAGCAGGATGAACCCGAGCGCGCGCAGAATTGCCCCCCGCGCGCGGCGGATCAGCCCGGTCAGGACGATCGCGAGAGCGAGGAGTCCGAGCGCGATCAGGACGGGCACCGGGAGCAATGGTGCTAAAATCAGCGGCAGGCCGGTCATTGCGCGAGCCGCCGCAGGATTGCGGGGATCTGGACCTGATCGGATTTATAGGTGCCGGTGAGCGCGTACATCACGAGGTTGACACCGAACCAGTTGGCCGCCTGACGCTGGCCGGGGGAGCCGGGCAGCAGGGCGCGCATCGGCATGCCCGCGCCATCGAGCGCCCAGGCTCCCGCCCAGTCGTTCGAGCCGATCACTACCGGGCTCACCCCGTCGGCATCGCGCGCGCCTTTGGCCGCGATATAGACCGGCGCACCGTCGAACCGGCCGGGAAAGCTGCGGCTCAGAAAGAAGGTGTGGGCGAGGGTGTCGCGGTCGGACAGGCGTTCGAGCGGCGGAATCGCGAGGCAGGCGGTGGCGCGGCGCAGGGCGGCGGTGGCGCCGGGATCGAAACCGGCCCCGGAGCCGGGCAGGTCGCTGCCGCCGCCATCGGTGTCGATCACCAGCAACCCGCCCCCGGCCATGAAGGCATCGAGCGCGTGACAGGCGGGCTTGCCGGGGGGCGTGGTGGTCGCGGTGATCGGCCAGTAGAGCAGCGGGTAGAGGTTGAGGTTGTCGATCCCCGGCGTGACGCCGCGTGGGGCGGCGAGATGGGCGGCGGTTTCCTGATCGACCTGATCCGAGATCGCGGCGAGACCGGCGCGGCTGATTGCATCGGTGCTGGCATCGCCGGTGCGGACGTAGGCGAGCATGGGCGCGAGGGCGCCGGGCGGGGCGTCATGTGCATTGTTATGCGCGTTGTTACTCTGGGCGTGGGCGGGCGGCGGCATCGCGAACCCGATGAGCCCCACGAGCAGCAGGGCCGCGCCGCGCAGGCGGATCGCCCCGCGCAGCAGGAGCGTGATGGCGGCATCCGCGATCAGCAGGGCGAGCGCCAAGCCGAGAATATCCGGGCCGAACCGGCGGGCGCGGGGGATCGAGTCGAGGTTGGTGACCGGCACGCCCGCCGGAAGAGGCGCGCGGGCGAGGGGAGGGACGTGGTCGCCCAGATTAAGGGCGACGGTGCCGTGCGCATCGCCCCACAATCCCGGCGGATGGGCAGGTGAGATCCGGGCATGGGCAAATCCGGTCGCCTCCAGCGGGCGCACCCCGGAACCCGGCAGGACCAGCGCACCCGAGCCGTCGAGCACCCGGATGGCGTGGAGCCGCCCCGATTTCGGCACGGCCCCTTTGCCGAGATGAACCAGCCGGTCGATCAGGGCCGGGAAATCGGCGCTGATCGGCCAGGTCGACCAGGCGGCATTGGCGGTGGTGAGGATGGAGACCAGCATGCCGCGCCCCTGCCGCGCGCCGATCACGATCGGGGTGCCGTCCGACAGGCGGGCCCAGACGGTGGCGGGGTCGAGCGTGGCGGGGTTAACCAGAATCTGGCGGGAGACCGTCGCCGATGCCGGAAGCGGCAGGCCGGCCAGCGGGGATCCCCGGTCGAATGCGGCGATGGCTTCGGGCTTGCCCGCCGCCAGCGCGCTGCCGAGCGCGCGAACCCCCGGCAGCAGCGGATCGGGCGTCAGCGCGTCCTTTGTGGCGGCGGTGAGTGGCCCGGCGAAGCGGATCGCGACGCCGCCTGTGGCCATGAAATGATGGAGGCGGGCGATGTCCGCCGGGTTGAGCGGCAGATCGGCCATGATGAGGGCGTTGGCGCCCGAGGCGATCAGATCGTCGAGCGAGCCGGTGCGGATCGTGGTGCCGGGCGGCAAGGCGCGGCGGACGTAATAGAGTGTGCCGAGCAGGCGCTGCTCGGGGTTGGCGGTGCCGCCCGAAACCAGCCCGACCACGACGCGGCTTGTGGCACCGTCGAGCAGCGCGACGCCGCCGGGTGCGGCCATGCCGGGCAGGGCCAATCGGGCGATCTTGCCGGCCAGGGCGACCGGCAGATCGAAGGAGGCCGAACCCTGGGTCCGGCCCGGGCCGATTTTTACCGTGGCGCGCGCGAGCGCCACGCCGGAGGCGGTTTCGGCAAGCACCGGCTGGTCGATGCGGCCCGGATGCGGCAGGCTCAGGACGGGCGCGACCAGCGCGCCGTTCGCCGCGAGATGCGGGGGCGCGAGCAGGCGGAGGTCGGCGGTATCGCTGGTGATCAGCCGTGCCGGTGCAAGCGCGGCCACGAAGGAGGCCGATCCGGGTTCCGCGAGGCCATCGGTCAGGTAGACGCCGGTAAGATCGGGGATGTGCCGGCGGATGGCGTCGATCGCACGGGTATCGGCGGCGCGGTCCGACGGCCAGGGTTCGGCGTGAAGCGCCCCGAGCGCGGCGAGTGCGGCGGCGCGGGTGAGCACATCGCTGGCGAGCGGCTGCTGGCCGGTTGCGGTTGCGGCGGTCGGGAGCAGCACCACGCCGCGCGTGCCGGCCTGATCGACCAGATGGCGCGCGGCGGTCAGTCGCTCCGGGAAATCCTGCGCGGCACCCCAGCCATTGTCGATCGCGAGCAGGATCGGGCCATGGCCGGGGAGCAGCGGCGGCGGCACGATTTCGGGACCGGCGAAACCGATGATGACGAGGGCGGCGGCGAGCAGGCGCAGGAGCAGCAGCCACCACGGCATCCGCACCGGGCTGCGCTCGGTGGGCAGGATATCGTGGGGCAGGCGCAGCGGCGGGAAGACCTGCCGGCGCGGGGCAGGCGGGGTCGCGCGCAGCATGAAATAGAGCGCGGGCAGCAGGATCAGCCCGGCGAGGATCACGGGTGCGGCGAAGCTGAGCGGCCCGATCATCCGCGCGGGTCCAGTGCGGCGCGGATCGCGGCGAGGGCCGGGCCGGGCGGCGCATCGGTGCGGTGGAACAGAGGCACCAGCCCGACCGCCTCGGCGGCGGCGGCGACCATGGCGCGCTGGGCGGCGATCCGGTCGCGATAGGCGGCGGCGACCGCTTCGGCGCGTGCGACATCCTCGCGCGCCGCACCCCCCGGCTGCTCGAACAGCACGCGGCCATGGAACGGAAAGTCGCATTCCGCACCGTCGAGCACCTGAACCAGCACGCCGCCCCGCGTCGCGGCACCGCGCGCGGCGAGGCTGGCGCGGATGTCTTCGGGCGGATCGAGCCAATCGCCGATCACGGCGAGGCGGCCGGAGCAGGGCGTGGCGGTCGGCGGCAGCAGGAGCCCGGCGGCGAGGCGGTCGAGCGCGCCCGGACCGGCGAGGGACGGGGTGCGCCCGAACAACGCGATCCGCTCGCCGCCGTCGAGCGCGAGGGCGGCGAGGGCCAGAGCGAGGATCAGGGCGCGGTCGTGCTTGGTCTCGCGCCCGGGTTTCGATGCGAATTCCATGCCGGGGCGGTCATCCACGTCGATCACCAGGGTCTCGACCGCTTCCCATTCCCGCTCGCGGATATAGAGCCGTTCGCCCCGGGCGCTGCGCCGCCAGTCGATGCTGCGCGGCGCATCGCCATCCCGCAGATCGCGGTATTGCCAGAACTGCTCGCCCGATCCGGCGCGGCGGCGCCCATGGCGGCCCGACGCCGCCCCGGCGGCGAGGCGTTGCGCGGCGAGCAGCAGCCCGGGCAGCCGCGCGGCGAGTGCCTCGGCGGCGGCGACGCGCTTTCGGGTAGCGGCGGGGGATCGGTCAGCCAAGCGCTCTGGTCACCACCCGGCCGATCAGGGTTTCGAGATCGGCACCTTCGGCCCGTGCCGTGAAGGATAGGCCCATCCGATGGCGCAGCACCGGCGCGGCGAGGGCGGCGATATCATCGAGGCTCGGGGCCTCCCGGCCATCGAGCAGGGCGCGGGCGCGGCAGGCGAGCATCAGCGATTGCGCCGCGCGCGGCCCCGGTCCCCAGACCAGAGCGTCGCGCAATTCGGGCAGGATGGCGGTTTCCGGCCGCGCGCCGCGCACCAGGCGCAGGATCGCTTCGAGCACGCTTTCACCGACCGGCATGGCGCGAACCAGAAGCTGGGCGTCGCGCAGGGTGGCGGGGTCGAGCGTTGCGCGAATCCCGGCCTCGGCGGTGCCGGTGGTGGCGAGCAGCATGGCCCGCTCGTCGGCGAGGGCGGGATAATCGATCCGGATTTCGAACAGGAACCGGTCGAGCTGCGCCTCCGGCAACGGGTAGGTGCCTTCCTGTTCGAGCGGGTTCTGGGTGGCGAGCACGTGAAAGGGCGAGGGCAGCGCGCGGTTCAACCCGGCGACCGCGACGCGGTTTTCGGCCATGGCCTGAAGCAGCGCGGACTGGGTGCGCGGCGAGGCGCGGTTGATTTCATCGGCCATCAGCAATTCGGTGAAGACCGGCCCTTCGATGAACCGGAAGCTGCGGCTCCCGGTGGCGTCGGTTTCCAGAACCTCGCTGCCGAGGATATCGCCGGGCATCAGGTCCGGGGTGCACTGGATTCGGCGGCTGGCAAGGCCGAGGGCGGCGGCGAGGGTTTCGACCAGCCTGGTCTTGCCGAGGCCGGGCACGCCGACGATCAGCGCATGCCCCCCGGCGAGGATGGCGGCGAGGCACTGGTCGATCACCTCGTCCTGCCCGAGGATCACGCGGCGGATCTGGGCGCGTGCGTCGCCGAGGCGTGAGGTGGTCGCGGCGAAACGAGCCAGGACGTTGGTATCAACGGCGGTATCAGGGGTTCCGGGTGCTGCCCGATCCTTTTCGGCAGGGACATCTTTTTGCAACATGCTGGTCATTTGTGATCGCCTTGTAGTTTTACCTGAGGGTCCGCCTGCCTATATCAGCATGTATGAACGATCAGGTCGACGGATAGAGGCTAGGATTGTGAACGATTTCCAGCGAGGCGCCGGCGGTTCGTCTCTCCCGCCAACGAGGATGAGCATGGCCCAGAACCATGGCCGCGACAATTCCGCCGACCGTTTCGGCGCCGTGCTGCCTGATGAAAAGACCACCGAAGATCGCGTGATTCCCATGCGGGCCGACCATACGCTCACCAAACGCGGCACGCGAACGCCGGTCGATTGCGGCGATCTGCCGTTTCTGATCCGCCGTGACGGGACATGGCTCTATCGGGGATCGCCGATCGGGCGGAAGTCGATGGTCTGCCTGTTCGCGAGTGTGCTCAAGCGCGACGCGGAAGGGCAATTTCTGCTGGAAACTCCCGCCGAACGCGGGCGGATCGATGTCGAGGATGCGCCGTTCGTCGCGGTCGAGGTCGATTGGGTCGGGGTCGGCCGCGATCAGGTCCTGAATTTCCGGATCAACACCGATCAGACCATCGCCGCCGGAGCCGAGCATCCGCTCCGCATCGCGCATGACATGCTGACCTGCGAGCCGACCCCTTATCTGCTGGTACGCAACGGCGACGGGATGTTTCCGATCGAGGCGCGGATCAGCCGGTCGGTTTATTACGAGCTGGTCGCGCTCGCCGAGCCGGGGATCAAATTCGGCAAGAACGTGCTCGGCGTGTGGAGCGAGGGTATTTTTTTCTCCCTCGGCGAATTGTCACCCTGTGGTGACTGAAGCGGTCTGACGATTGATCCGGACCGCTGGCGCGCCCACAACGCTGCCGATCATGAACGAAGACGAAATTCGCCGCCGGCTGAACCGGCCCGTCTCCTGTGCCTCGGTTGCATGCGCGCCCGGAACGCGGGCGGCAGCCGTGCTCGTCGCGATCGAGCCGGCCCGGGGTGTGTGGCTGACGAGGCGAGCGACCGGTCTCGCCCATCACGCGGGGCAGGTCGCCCTTCCGGGCGGCACGGTCGACCCGTGCGATGCGTCGCCGGAAGCGGCGGCGTTGCGCGAGGCGTGGGAGGAGATCGGCCTCGACCCCGCGACGGTCGATCTGCTCGGCCGGCTCGATGAATTCGCGACCGGCACCGGGTTCCACATCACCCCGGTGATCGGGCTGATCCGCGGTGCGCCCCGGTTCGTGGCCTCTCCGGGTGAAGTCGCGGCGATTTTTCCGCTGCCCCTCGCGGATCTGCTCGATCCCGCCTTGCCCGAGTGGCGCCGTGGCACGTGGCACGGCGACACCAGGGAGTTTCCGGTCTGGCCGCATCCGGATCACGTGATCTGGGGCGCGACGGCGTGGATATTGTACCGGCTGGCGCTTCGGTTGCGCGATGAGCCGCCCGCTTCAGTCGACCGGTTGGGTGGATGAGCCATTGGCCGAAACGGACCCGGGCGATGCCGTCGCGGTTTGCACCGGGTTCATGGGAACAGTGATCAGCTTCGGATAGTTATACGCTGCGCCATCGCTCATATCGACACCCGCACCGATGACGCCACCGAACAGGATGTTGCCGAACGCCATGCCTTTCGTGGTCGAGGCGACGGATTGTATCGCGGGCTGGTAGCCTGCCTTGGTACATTTGACGTTCAGAGCATCATAGCCGCGATGAACGCTGACGGTTCCAGGCGTCCTGACGAACCACGAGCCCTTGTTGCTGGTAAGCGCGCACTCGGCCCCCGCCACGGACTCACCATTCGCCTGGGTCTGAACCGAAAGAACCTGATTGGTACCATCCACGATCGACGCGCAGCCCGCCGCAGGCAAAATGAACAGCATCGGCAGGACGATGCGGCCAGCTAGATTTTTCATTGAGACTCCCTCAGATCCTTGTTTCCAGGCGATAACAGATCGCCTTCGGCAAATTGCACGACATCGCAATAATTACAATATAGTTATTACTATTCGGTTAACATTTTTTCATGGAAGGATCGACCGACGCCAATGGTTTTCGACCGGGGCGAAAGTGGGCCATAGAGCGGCATGATCAGCGAGTCGCTGTCGCAGCTATGGCGCATCATCCCGGAAGCTCGCATCGTCGGCGGCGCGGTACGCGATCGCCTCGCCGGATTGCCGGTCAGCGACATCGATCTTGCCAGTCCGCTGACGCCCGAGGCGGTGATCGCCCGGCTTGAAGCGGCGGGGGTGCGGGTCATTCCCACCGGTCTCGCGCACGGCACCGTCACCGCCCTGCTCGGCGCGCAGACATTCGAAATCACCACCCTGCGCCATGATCGGACGACCGATGGCCGCCATGCCGAGGTCACCTTCATCGATGACTGGCAGGCCGATGCCGCACGGCGGGATTTTACCATCAACGCGATGTCGATGGACCGCGACGGCACGATCCACGATTATTTCGGCGGCAAGGACGATCTGGCGGCGGGCCGGGTGCGGTTCGTCGGCGATCCGGCGCGGCGGATCACCGAGGATTATCTTCGTATCCTGCGGTTTTTCCGGTTCTTCGCCCGTTACGGGCATGGCGGCGCGGATGAAGCGGCAATTGCCGCCATCACCGCCCTGCGCGGCGGGTTGGCGCGCCTGTCCGCCGAGCGGGTGTGGCAGGAGATCGGGAAGATCCTCGCCGCCGAACACCCGCAGGCGGCGCTGCATCTGATGCGCGATACCGGCGTGCTCGCACAGAGTCTCCCCGAAGCCGGATCGCTTGATGCGCTCGACCGGCTGATCGCGCGCGGGGCTCCGGCTGACCGGCTGTTGCGCTTCGCGGCGCTGACACCGGATGATCCCGGCATCGCGGAGCGGCTGAAACTTTCGGAGGTCGAGCGGACCACGCTCGCCTCGCTCCATCGCGCCCCGCTGCTTGACGCGGATGCCGATGATGCCGCGCTGCGGCGCGCTTTGGCCGACTGGCCGCATGAGGCGCTGATCGGCCGCA
>JAQTXO010000087.1 GCA_028688765.1 Acidiphilium sp.
CTTCCGCGACGATCTGCGTCGCCCGCGGCGTCAGATCGGCCTTGTTCCAGTTGAAGAACACCAGATAGGTCCGCGCCGGTGCCGGGGCAGGGGCCGCAACCGGAACCGGCTCAGGCGCCGGTGCCGCAACAGGTGCCGGTGCCCCGAAATGATGCAGAAACCCGATGCCGATGGAGTTTTCCTCCAGCGAAATCTTGTCGGTCCCGCCACCCGGCAGCAACGGGCTGGTCGGCCCGCTCACCGTGTTGTTGAACGCATGGAAATACGTCACGGTCACATCGTTCTGCGGCGTCAAACGATAGGTCAACCCCGCCGAAGCCTGGTTCTCCACCACGCCGGGTGCCAGAATATTGAACGTCACGTTCTGCGACGTCACCGGATTCTGCGAATGGGTATAGCCGCCCATCACCGTGATCGCCGGGGTCACCGCGTATTTCACCCCGACCTTATAGACATTGATGCTCCGCCAGCCGAACCCCGGCCCGTTGGGCGAGCCCAGCGGTGCCTGTGCGAAGCTCTGATTCCCGATCGCGGGCACATTGGCATAGAAAATCCGCTGGTAATCCGCCGCCACCAGGAATTGCGGCGTCACATGATACCCGAACCCGACCGAGAAGTTGGCCGGTACGTTGAACCCGCCATTCCCCGCGAACAGCCCGGCATATTTCTTGAACCGCTCCATATCCGCCTGCGGCGAATAGGTCGCGCCCAACGAGAGCTGCGGCGTCACCTGCCAGAATACACCGACCTTCACCCCGATCCCGAGCGAGCCGTCACCCCCGCGATCGGTCACCGAATTGGGATGGATCGACAGTGGCTGGAACGGCTGCAGCCCTTCCGCCGAAAACATCTGGTAAACGATCTGCGGCGAGACCGCGACGGCGAAATTCGGCGCGATCTTGTACGAAAGCGACGGTGCGATGATCAACTGTTCAAGGTTGACCCCGAGATGCCCCGACCCGCACAAAAGATTCCCCGGCCCGACCGCCCCGGTCACCGGGTTCGGGCATTTCAGCGTTCCGTCGGGATAATCCGTGTTCAGCCCGCCATTGCCGTAAATCGTGATCCCGAACGACCAGTTATCATTGATCGGCGCGTTGAACCCGATATCGGGCAGCAGGAAATTATCGTCCTTGCTGGTCGTCGCCCCGTTCAGCCCGTAGGCATTCCCGATCCGGCTGGCGCTGCGATGCGGCACGAAAAACGTCCCGCCGATCGAGAAACTCTCCCCGGCAAACGAAATGCTGGCCGGGTTATCCGCCCCGCCCAACGCCCCGGTCACGACACCGTCGGATGCCCCGCCCATCGCGACCACCTGCTGGCCATAACCGGTCTGGAAATACCCGTCCGTGGCGTAAGCGCTGCCCGACATGGCGAAAACAGCGACCGCAACACCGGCCATAAGTCTCGAACGATTCATCATACCCTCCCCTGATCATCGCCCGGCTGGTGAATCGTGGATGGCTCACAATGTCCCGACGACATCCCGCACATTCGCCGAAACGCATGCATATGCAATCAAAATGTTCGGGTCATCGATGCTGCACTATCATCGTGGCAATGGAATAAGACTATGAAAACAAAGGGGGTTTTACGTAACAATCGCAATAGTCACGAATTTGGACGTCGTCGCTAAATTATGTCATGTTGCAAACATGTAACACTACGCCCGCGCAAACGCGCCGCTTGCCGCGTCAGACCCCCGCCGGCGCCTCGACCGGCAGATGCCCGCGCAGCGCCGCGTAAGCGAGGTTGATCGTCTTCAACCGTTCCTCGGATTGCTTGTCCCCGCCATTGGCGTCGGGATGATGCCGCTTGGCGAGTTCCTTGTAGCGCGACCGCGCCGTATCGCGTGAAACCGGCCAGTCCAGCCCCAGCACCGCCAGCGCCTCGCGTATCTCCGGCGGTGCCCGTTCCGGCTCCGGCGTCGCCCGCGCCCGCCCGATCCCGGCGAACGCCGCCAGTTCCGCCTCCAGCGCCTCGCCGATCCCGCCATTCCGCCCGAGCGGCCAGGTCGGGCGCTGCCACCCGCTATCCGAGCGCAGATTGGCCTCGATCTCGCCCGGGCTCATGCCCTTGTAGTAATCCCACCCGGAATTGTACGCCCGCACATGATCGAGGCAGAACCAGTAATAATCCCGCAGATGATCGCGCGATTTCGGCGCGCGGTAATCCCCCGCCTTGTGGCAGTCGGGGATATCGCACTCGCGCCCCGGCGCATCGGGGTCGGGCGCAAAGGCGCGCACGCGGCGGGTCGATCGGGAAAACGGCGGCGTCGGCATGACCCCTAATTTGCCCTTTGCCGCCGACTTGGCAACCATCCGCGATCAGCGCACATTCCACCCATGACGACACGCACCGAACGCATCCACGCCATCCTCACCGCAGAATTCGCCCCCGAGGCGCTCGAATTGAAGGACGACAGCCACAAACACGCCAAACACGCCCACCGCATGGAACAGGTCGGCCACGCGCCCGATGTCGGCGAAACCCATTACCGCCTCGCCATGGTCTCCGCCCGGTTCGCCGGGCAGACCCGCGTCGCCCGCTCCCGCGCGGTCCACGAAGCGCTCGATGCCGAATTCAAATCCGGCCTGCACGCCCTCGCGCTCGACCTCAGAGCCCCCGGGGAATAAACTGACCGTCCCGCCGCGCGAAGGCCCGATCTCCCTGTTCCTGAGCCGTCGCTTCGCGCCGTTGTTCTGGTGTCAGGCCTTCGCCGCCTTCAACGACAATTTCCTCAAAACCGCCCTCGCGGTGCTCATCCTCTACCGGCTGCACGGCCAGTCCGCCCTCGTCGCCCTCGCCGGTGCCGCCTTCGTCGGCCCCTCGCTGTTCGTCTCCGGCATTTCCGGCCAGCTCGCCGACCGGTTCGACAAGGCAAGCGTCGCCACAAGGGTGAAACTGGTCGAAATCGCTGCCGCCGGCCTCGCCGTCGCCGGGTTCCTGCTGCAATCCATCCCGATCCTGTTCGCCGCCCTGCTCGCCTTCGGCATCCTCGCCTCGCTGTTCGGCCCGGTGAAATACGGCCTGCTGCCCGACCTGCTGCCCACCCCGCAGCTCCCGCTCGCCAATGCCCTGGTCGATTTCGCAACCTTCGCCGCCATCCTGCTTGGCACCGCCATGGGCGGCCTGCTCGGTGCCCGCGCCCCACTCGTGCTCGGCATCATCGTCATGGGCTTCGCCCTGCTCGCCTTCGGTGCCGCCGCCCTCATCCCGCGTCCCGGCGCCGCCCAGCCGAACCTCCGGCTCAACGCCCACCCCTACACCGCCGCGCGCGACCTGATCCGGGTCCTCCGCAGCACGCCCGATCTCTGGAACGCCGCCCTGGTCAACACCTGGTTCTGGTTCGCCGGGATCATCAGCCTCACCCTGCTCCCGGTGATCACCAAAACCGCCTTCCATCGCGGCCCGGACGCGGTCAGCCTCGGCCTCACCATCTTCTGCATCGGCATCGGCGCGGGCAGTTTCCTCGCCGCCAAAATGATGCACGGCACCATCTCCCTGAAACCCGCCCGCCTCGGCACCATCATGGTCGGCATCGGCGCGCTCGCGGTCGCCTCCCTCGCGACACCGGCGCATTTCATCGCCATGCTCGCCGTGCTGTTCGTCATCTCGGCGAGCGGCGGGCTGATCGCGGTGCCGAGCTTCGCCGCGGTTCAGGCCTGGTCCGCCTCCAACGCGCGCGCCCGCGCGGTTGCCGGCACCAACATCATCTCCGCCGCCGCCATGCTCGCGGCCAGCCTGCTCCTCACCGCCCTGCTCCATGCCGGCATCGGTGCCCGCGCGATCTTCGCGGGCCTCGGCGCTCTCGCTCTGGCCCTCGGCCTGATCGCGCCGCTCACGATCCGCCGTTGAAGCGGGCAGGGCGCTTCTCGGCAAAAGCCCGCACCCCTTCGGCAAAATCCGCCGTCCGCCCCAGACCGCGCTGCAAATCCCGCTCAAGATCGAGCTGCGCATCGAGCCCGTTAGTCAACGCCGCGTTGAACGCCACCTTCATCGCCGCGATCGCCTGCGCCGGTTTCGCCGCCAGCGTCGCCGCCAGCGCCAGCGCCGCTTCGGCAAATCCCGCATCCGGCAGGCAGCGCCAGATCATCCCCATCGCCGCCGCCTCGCGCGCCGTCACGGTCTCGCCCAGCATCGCGAGCCCGCGCGCCCGTGCATCGCCCACCAGATGCGGCAGAAAAAACGTCCCCCCCGCATCCGGCATCAGCCCGATCCGGACGAATGCCTGCGTGAACGTCGCCGAGTCGCAGGCGACCACGATATCCGCCGCCAGCGCCAGATTGGCTCCCGCGCCCGCCGCCACCCCGTTCACCGCGGCCACCACCGGCTTGCCCAGCCCGCGCATCCGCCGCACCAGCGGATTGTAATGCGCATCGATCGACGCGCCGAGATCCCGCATCTCCCCACCGAGATTCTGGCCAAGATCCGCCCCGGCACAGAATCCGCGCCCCGCCCCGGTCAGCAGCACCGCCCGCACCGCCTCATCCGCCTCGATCGCCGCGAACGCGCCAGCGAGCGCCTCGTGCAGCGCCGGGTTCAACGCGTTGAGCTTGTCGGGACGGTTGAGTGTCAGCACCCGCACCGCGCCCTCATGCGTGACCAGCAGATCGTCAGCCATGTCGCTCCCCCCATTGATTTCGCCGCCTCATTGTGGCGCAGCATGCCGCAAGCGGCAACCACGGCCGCGCCCCGATCAAGGAGGTTTTCATGAGCCTATCCATCGCGATCCACGGCGGCGCCGGCACCATGCGCGCCGCCGACCTCACCGAAGCCATGAGCACCGCCCGCCATGACGGCCTCCGCCGCGCCCTCGCCGCCGGCTGGCGCGTCCTCCAATCCGGTGGCACCGCGCTCGATGCCGTCACCGAAGCGGTCTGCGCGCTCGAAAACGATCCCCTGTTCAACGCCGGTCACGGCGCGGTCCTGACCGATACCGGCACGATCGAGATGGATGCGGCGATCATGAACGGCGCCGATCGCCGGGCCGGCGCGGTCGCCGGCATCTGCGGCCCGCGCAACCCGGTCCGCGCCGCCCGCGCGGTGATGGAAACCACCCCCCATCTGCTGATGATCGGCGAAGGTGCCCACCGGGTCGCGCGCGATGCCGGTCTCGCATTCGAAACCCCCGCCTGGTTCGAAACCCCGAACCGCCGCGCCGCCCTCGACCGCGAACTCGCCCGCCGCGCCTCCGGCGCGCCCGATACAAGGTCGGACGCCGATCGTCACGGCACGGTCGGCGCCGTGGCGCGCGACGCCACCGGCCAGCTCGCCGCCGCCACCTCGACCGGCGGCATGACCGGCAAACGCAGCGGGCGGGTCGGCGACACCCCGATCATCGGGGCCGGCACCTACGCCGACGATCTCTGCGCGATCAGTTGCACCGGCACCGGCGAGGTTTTCATCCGCTACACCGCCGCCGCCGAAATCTCGGCCCGGATGCGCTACAAAGGCGAACCGATCGACATGGCGGCAGCCGATGTCATCGCCAGCCTCGCCGAACACGGCGGCGATGGCGGCCTGATCGCCCTGGGGGCAACCGGCGCCCCCACCCTGAATTTCAACTCATCGGGCATGTATCGCGGCTATATCACCGCCGACGGCATCGCCCACACCGCGATCCACCGCGAAGCCTTCCGCGCCGCCCCGTTACAGGGCAGCGCGCCGGGTCAGCTCTTGGCCCGTTCGACGTAGCTGGCGTCCTCGGTCCGCACCACCACGCGCTCGCCGGCCTCGACGAAGGGCGGCACCATGGTCTTGACCCCGTTGGCGAGCTTGGCCGGCTTGTAGGATGACGAGGCGGTCTGCCCCTTCACCACCGGATCGGCTTCGACGATTTCGAGCGTCACCGTCGCGGGCAGATGCACCCCGACCGGATCGCCCTCGACCAGATCGACCACCACCGGCATGTTATCCTGCAAAAACGGCAACTGATCGCCGAGCAGATCCGCCGGCACCAGAAACTGCTCGAAGGTCTCGCCGTCCATCAGCACCAGATTGTCGCCATCGGTGTAGGAATAGGTGTAGTCACGATTATCCGTCATCAACCGCTCGACGGTATCGGCGGTGCGCCAGCGTTCGTTGGTCTTGTTGCCGGTCTTGAGATTGCGCATCTCGACCTGAATGAACGCGCCACCCTTGCCCGGCGTGATGATCTGCTGCTTGAGCACGGTCCAGCGATTGCCGTCATGCTCGATGACCTGGCCAGCGCGGATGAGATTCGCCTGCTGCTTCATGAATATCCACTCGATCTACAAAAATGATGGCGCGCCTTAACCCGCCGCGCGGCGTTGGGCAAGGCAGGGCAGCCTCACTCGGGTTCGGTCCGCTCGATCCGCGCCCGCACGAACCAGCCGATCGCGCCGACCGAGGGCACGCCGACGAGTGCGAGCGCAACCGGCGTGTTGTGATGCAATCCCAGATAGACCGCGCCGGAAACGCAGGCGAGAAAGCCGACGAACCCGGCCAGCCATCCGAGATAGGGATAGGCGATTTCCAACATCTGCATCCGATGGCGATGTTTCTGTTCGCTGACCGCCATGTTCAGTATGTCGCGCGCGGCACCGGGCACGACCTCGTCATAGGCTTTCAGATGACGAGGATGCGGCAGCGGCCCGGCATAGGATTCAGAAAGCGCGGCAACAATCGTCCGTTCGGCGGTTTCGGGTAAGGTGCCGTCGTCTTTCAACTGATGCAGCAAAGCGAGGGCCGCTGCCGGATCGGATGCTATCTCGTCATCGGGTTCTGCGCCGCTCTCCGGCTCAGCGCTCACGATGCTTGATCGCCGCCGCCAGATCGCCGCCGACGGCCCGCCAATCCGCCGCGATCCCGCCACGCCGCTTGATGGCCGGCAGCCTGGTCGGCCCGGCAAAGAAAATCGCCGCCGCACCCAGACCGGCCAGAACCTGATCGATCCGGGACCGCCGCGCCCGCGGTGGCTTGGTCGAGGACACATTCATTGCGGTCGATAAACCCATCTCATTCCTCAACCGGTCATCCACCGGATCAAAAACAGCTTTATCGAGCACGGCACCGTCCCGAACAACACCCTCACTTTCTAATCAATTCCCCAAGCCCCGTCAAAATAATCGCCACCCCATCCCTGTGCCAGCGCTGCACCGATTTATGATCGGCCCCCAGCACGCTGCCCAGCCGCCGCCACGGAAACAGATACCGCCCGGTCAGCGGATGGGTCAGCGCCCGCGCCCCCAATATCCGCCGCAGCACGAACCGCTCCTCGGGAATGATCGCGAGCCACCCCAGCGCCTCGTCCATCCGGTCGATCGCCGCCCCGGAAGGATGCGCCGCGCGCACCCGCGCCGGTTCCCACCCGTAGGCATCGAGCGCGCTGTGCACCACCTCGTAGCGCGTCACCCGCAGATGCGGCGAATACCCGGTATTCGGCATCGCCAGCAGGGTCGTCCCAGCCTCCTCCAGCCGCGCGATCAGCGCCGCCGCCGGCCGATCCGCCTGGCTCACGGCAGGGCAGGGGCGGATCGCCGCCCGCATCGTCACCCCCGAACCCAACACCGCCCCGACCGACTGCGCCCGCACCACATTCATCGCACGCACTCCCCGCCCTCATCGGCCAGCGGCACGAACGCCACCCCCTCCAGCACCGTCCCGCGCGTCAGTATCCCCCACGAAATCGGATGCCCCGCCCGCAGCGGCTCGCGGTTCGGATCATTCTCCGGCAGCCGCACCGGCTTGCGCACCGGCACCGGCCCGCCCACCGCCTGAATCCGCCGTCCCCGCTCGATGATCGTATTGCGCGACAGCCCGAGCACATCCCCGATCGCCGCCCACGTCGCCCCCCCGGCCCGCATCCGCCGGATCGTATTGTCAGCCGTCTCAGTCCAGTTGCGTCGCTCGCCCATCGCTCATCTCCCAGGTTACGGGAGGAACGATACGGGAACACTATCAGAATGTCAACATAACTAACAATCGGTCAGTCAGGTGGACTGGTTAGCGGCCCCCTCAGCGGACGGGTCCGTCTCGAAAAACCGCGCCATCGTCACCGCATCCCCCGCCAGCGCCGCCCGCACCGCCGCCACCCCCGCCGCATCTGCCACCACCACGACCCGGGAAAACCACGGCACCGCCCCGCGCGCCCGCGCCAGAAACAGCCGCCCCAGCGCCTCCGCCGCCGACCCGCGCGGCGCGCAGCACGCGCACCCGATGCCGTGCAAAGGGTTCGCCGCCAGCCGGAACCGCTCGCACGCCACCCCCTCCGTCACCGCCGCATCCCCCGCCACCAGCACCGCATCCCCCGGCGTCACCACCCCCCCCACCACCCCCCCGATCCGCATCCCACCCTCCCTGTTCATCGCCGATTGGAAATGTTCGCCTCTTCCTATATTACGAGACATCATGACCAAACTCCCTCTGCTCGAAGCCCTGCGCCACCGTGTCCTGCTCTGCGACGGCGGCATGGGTGCCCGCGTCCAGGCGCTCACCCTCGATGTCGAGCGCGACTATTGGGACAAGGAAAACTGCACCGAAATCCTCAACCTCTCCCGCCCGGACCTGATCCGCGAAATCCACCGCAGCTATTTCGAAGCCGGGGCGGACATGGTGGAAACCAACAGCTTCGGCGGCTCGCCGATCACGCTCGAAGAGTTCCAGCTCGGCAGCCGCGCCCGCGAGATCAACCGCACCGCCGCCGAACTCGCGCGCAAAGCCGCTGAAACCTTCGCCGATGGCCGCACCCGCTACGTCCTCGGCAGCGTCGGCCCGGGAACCAAACTGCCCAGCCTCGGCAACATCGCCTACGACCCGCTCGAAGCCGCCCTCGCCGAGCAAT